>CAZGUI010000018.1:0-41272 GCA_964528875.1 uncultured Bacteroides sp.
TGAGAAAACTCGACCTTACTTTTTTAGAAAAAAAAACTTTTATCGGACAACAAAGATTTCAAAAAGCACACTCTCCAACGAACACGTGAATATATCAATCGTAGTATAACGACTGTTGAATGGGATAAAAAAACGTACCACACGTACGAATGCAGACGGGACAAAAAACTATAAACCCAAACGGGATGATAATGGAATAATCGTTTGTCGTAGTGAAGCTGATCAGGAAACTATGTTGTATGCCGATGGAATCGTAAACTTCGTCAACGAGAATATGCTATATACCTGTTATTCTCGGATGTGGTATTTCTTTGTCTCACAAACAATCAAAAAATCAAGATGGGCATTAAAAGATAGTAAGGCATGCAAATCAGGTGTTTTAATGGTTAAATACTGAAAATACGTGTTAAGTAGAGGCTGAATTTACAAGAAAAACCATATGATCATCGCAGGTTTGTAATCATGTATTGTATCATATGAGGAATAATGTTATTTTTACAGTCTGAGAATCAATTGGATATATGATATTAAAGAGAGCTAATTTTATATACGTCCTTATATTTTGTGCCGTAACTTTTTCTGTTACAGCAGAAAATATAGTTACGATAGAATTGCCCACTCAAAAACAATTGCCAATGGCTCAGGTTTCCAGGGTATTTCAAGATTCCGAAGGGTATATGTGGTATGGAACGGATGGTGGCGGGCTTTGTCGCGATGACGGTTATTCGATCGAGGTTTTTCGGTCGGACTTTAATACTCCCGACCTGCTGGAAAACAACTCGATTACCTGCATTGCAGAGGATAATAGGCAAAGGATCTGGTTCGGGACAAAACGGGGCTTGTATATTTTAGACAAAAAAGATTACCAGGTTGTTTCACTTGATGACAAGGAGATTGAACATTGGACCATTGATGCGATTCTCGCGGCCTCGGACAGCACGGTTTGGGTATCTGCCGGGAATCGGATTTTTCATTATGATACGGAGGGATATCGACAGGGAACATATCCCGTTAAGTGGAATGACGAATTAAGGTCGATATCGCAAATCTACGAGGACAGCCACTCGAATATATGGATCGCCCAATGGCGTGGCGGATTATTTCGATTCGATCCAGAGCAAAACGATTTCATTTCTGTATCCTGGCCGTTTAACGAAAGCCCGACCTGTTTTATCGAGGATGTTTTTTCCAACGGTTATTGGGTTGCGACCTTGGGCAAGGGTATCGTCTATTATGATCCTGAAAAGGAGAAATTCACGATAAATACCATGCCAGGAGAACCGAATTATTCCAGTAGGCATATCCTTTGGATGGTTCAGTATACAACTCGCAAAATGATTTGGACGATAACGACGGATAGTCTTTTCGCATACGAGACGGCTGAAAACGGCCGGCTTATTCCAATGAAAACAGACGTTTTTTACCGTCGGGTGAGAAGAATCTAAACCAGATTATCACTGACCGAAACGGGAACATATGGGTTCCTTCCTATTACGCACATACCTTTATTCTTTCTTTCCCGGTAAATCAGGCTTCGCGTTACGCTGTGCCACAGATGGAAAAAACCGTTGGGCAACCTGCGTCTCCTCTATCCTTTGTTTATGCCGGCGAATATTACTGGTTCGCACAAAGGCGTGGAGGGCTATTTTTGTGCAATCCTGACAACAATAATCTTTTGTCTGTTGCACACTTTCCGAATTTTATTGGGGCGAAACTTTCCCCTATTGTGGTTGAGTCTAAAGATAGAGTGGGGATTTTTACGGTCATGAACAATAATGAGGTTGTCTGGCTAAGACTGGATGGAGGAAAGTCCGTGGAGAAGGAGGAGGTCGTAAACCTACCTGTTGATGATTGGATTCGTGCGCTGCACGAGGATCAGGTCTCGAACCTTTGGATCGGAACAAGTAATAACCTTTTTCGTTATAACCTTCTATTGGGAAAATTGGATAATCCGGTTAAAAACATAGGAATCATCAATAATATAACTGTCCTGCCAAGTGGCAGGATTTTTCTGGCAACCGAGAAACATGGACTGTCTGTCATAACACCAGGACAGGAAATGCTCCGTTACGGGGTTGGCGAAAACTTCTCCACAATCACACAAAGTCCCGACCAGACTATTTGGGCTGGAACCCAACAGGGTAACGTCTATTATTTTGATCCGATAAAAAACGATATCGTAGCGGTCACGGAAGAATGTGGTTTGAACGGCGATGGCATCCTTGCCATCGAAGTGGATCGGTCGGGGTATATCTGGATACTGACCGACCAGCGTATCATTGTATATGACCCTGCAGACAAGTTTGCAAATGTTATCTACAATTCCGATCTTTCGGTTTCCATGAATAATTTTCTTTCATTATACCGGGACGTGGACGGGACGATACACATCGGTGGAACGGGAGGATTTTGTGCTTTTTCGGCTTACAGTGGATTCGATAACGGGAATGAAAAAACATCTGTTACGCTATCTTCGATTAAAATAAATGGAGACAGGAGACTGACAGGATACGGCGAGGAAGCATTAATCTTGCAGCCTAAAGAGCAAAATGTGGAATTGTTTTTCTCGACACTCGACCATCTGAATGCTGGGAACACCCGTTATGCATTTCGGTATGGAGATTCTGAATCCTGGAATTATCTGCCCGAGGGGCAGAATAATATTTTCCTTACCGGATTGCTTAAAGGGCGTTATACCTTGGAGGTTAAAGCTACGAACAAATACGGTCGCTGGGGAAGAGACAGTACGACTATCCGGTTACACCGCCTGCCTGCATGGTATGAAACGACGCTGGCTTATATTCTGTATATTCTGATTGTACTCACTGTTATCGGCATCATTCTGCGTTATTACGTGAAGTGGAAGAATCAGAAATCGATCAACGAGCAAATTCAAAATAGCGCAAAAGACTTACAGGAACTAGCATCCCAACTTTCGGAAGATATTTTAGTCCCTGTCTCTACCGACGGCTCTGATGTAAAATCTCTTTTGAAAAGCCTACAAAAGACATTGGAACAGCAAAAAGAGCAAAAATCACTTAATGCCCCGAATGATAATACACTATCCGCTTCCGATGAGAAATTCATTCGCAAGGCACTCGATTACGTGGAGCGTAATATAGATAACTCCGATTACTCGGTAGAACAACTGAGTAGGGATATGTGCATGGATCGCACAGGGCTCTATCGTAAATTGGTATCCATTATAGGGAAAACACCGACTTCGTTCATACGTTCTACGCGTCTGAAACGTGCCGCCCGGCTTCTGGAAGAGGGGCATACTGTTTCCGAGGCAGCCTATCAGGTGGGGTTCGGTACAGCGAGCTACCTGAGTAAATGTTTTCAAGAAGAATTTGGCGTAAAACCCTCGCAATATATCGCCTCGCATAAAAAGGTTAAAAATACCTGAGATTGATACGTTTTCAACCGGAATGACTTTTTTTTCAACATCTGTGCACCCCGTTTTTAAGAAGGGAGGGTATCTTTGTTTTATTAAGGCGTAAGCTAAGAGAATAAAAGTTAAAATAATAAACAGACAACATTATTAATCGCTCTAGGATTACCTGCTGATGTCGTAAAATAATCATTGCCATCAAAAAAACCGTATAGTATTAACTCAAAGTTATTCAATGACATGAATATTAAGCAACTTTTTTCGTATTTCTTATTCTTTTCTCCCATCTTGGCTTATGGTCAGAAAGTGATACCTACTTATGACTCAAATACAGGCGGAGTAACGCAAATAATGATTGAAAATGACCCTTACCAAATGAATTGGATCATTGCTGCTGACGAGACTCAATATCATTGGATAGGAAAAGCCTATCAATGGGGGTTGGGGACTTTGAATATCATTGACGAAGGAAAAACGCAAGCGGTAAGATGGACGCAGGCGGAAAAAATTGAAAATAACAAGGCGCTTTATGATCTGGATTCCAAAGTAAAATTAATTGTTATACGATATCATGATGGGAATGATTATATTGAAGAATATGAATTTAAGAACATCTCAGGACGAGATTTGGAATTATCTGAAATCGATATAAATACTCCCTTTAATGATAATTACCCCGATGCTTCCATTTGTATGACAAACCGAACCCATGCACACATCTGGGCTGGTGGGAATGGCGCTTATGTCAATGCAGTGCGTATGGGTTCCATTGCACCTCACCTGGGACTTATGTGCACCGAAGGGGCTATTACCGGATATGCTACCAAAGAAAATGTAAATGAAGGAAAATCTAATCTTAGAGGTGTGATTTGCTTAAGCCCGGAAAACAAAAAACTAAAAAAAGACGAATCCTTTAAGATAGTGTGGCGTCTTTTTGCTCATCAGGGTAATGATGATTTTTACTCCTTACTAAAGCAAAAAGGAGGGATAAAGGCAAGTAGCCCGAAGTATGTATATACTGTTGGAGAAACAGCTACCGTATCCTTTGAACAGGCAAATAAATTGAAGAATGCAAAAATATATGCACAAGGAAAACAGGTAAGTTCATCTATCGAAGGGAATATGCTAATAGGTAAGTTCCCGATTAAAAATACCGGTACGATTACCGTGGAATGCCAATATGAAGATGGCAAGCGTACGAAGATCGAACTATGGGGTCTTTCGGGTATTGAGAACCTGATGAACAAACGGGCCGGATTTATTATCGAGAAGCAACAATACGATGATACGGCCAATCCCCGGTATGGGGCTTATCTTCCGTATGACAATGAAACGGGGAAGATTTACCTGAATTTCAAAGCAGAGCAAAAAAGGGCAGATTTAAATGAGGGGGCAGAACGTGTAGGTATGGGGGTGTTCCTTGCTAAAATGTATCAATGGAATAAAGATTCCAAGATAAAAGAATCTTTAATGAAATATGCACATTTCCTACGTACTCGGTTGCAAAGAGAGAATTACGAAACTTGGTCGGTAATTGAAAGAAGTGGTCGACATCGCACGTATAATTACCCTTGGGTCGCAAGTTTTTATTTTGAAATGTTCGAGGCAACAGGTAGGCAACATTTTATTTATGATGGTTATCAGACTTTACGTGCATTTTATCGCTCTTTTGGTACGAACACCAATACATTTGATACTCCTGTAGAACAAAGTGTCACCTTATTGCGCGCCAATGGATTTGAAGCGGAAGCAGATACTTTATTAAGAGATTACAGAAAGGTTGCTGATGTCTATATGAAAAATGGAGCAAATATCCCTAAATCGGAGGTAAATTATGAACAAGGAAATATAGCCGCTTCCATTATCTTCTTAGAACAGATGTATTTGTTGACACAAGAATCTCAATATTTGGAAACCGTAAATCAATTAATGCCCATATTGGAAGCGTTTAATGGACAACAACCCTCTTTCCATCTTAATGAGATAGCTATTCGCCATTGGGACGGGTTTTGGTTTGGAAAATATCGATATTGGGGTGATACGATGCCACATTATTGGAGTGTGTTATCTGCCGATGCTTTTGCTTATTATGCTTGCTGCACGGGTAATCAAGCATATGCGGACAGGGCTGAAAATATATTGTTAAACAATCTGTGCTTATTTGGAGAAGACGGAAGTGCTTCGTGCGCATATATATATCCGGATCGTTCAAATGGGGAAAAGACCGGTTTTTTTGATCCGATGGCAAACGATCAAGACTGGGCATTGGTCTTTTATTTGAAATGGAAGAAGGACAGGTAAACAACTTTCATGGAATCAAATCTTTAGAGAATATAAACACAAAAAATATAAATCTATAAATCATGAAAATTAATTTTTTTATACATTTTAAAAACAGTTTATTAGGGTTGCTTATCGTTTTATTAGCGATTGCCTGCACTGATAAAAGTAATCGGATGGCTTTCAACAAACGGATAGATGTTGAGCCTTCAATATGGGTTGAGTCGAATGTAGTCCAATCATCTTTATCTGACTCGATAGTGGTGAACAATGGAGAATACAGCGTAAATAATGGTAATTGGATTCAAGGAAAGAGTTCAGTTTCAGCAGGTGATGAAATTAAAGTAAGGGTAATGTCCTCTAAATTTCCTAATGATATTACTATGTGTGAGATGATCTTGGGCAATGATTCTGTTTATTTCCAGATAAAAACAAAGAACTTCACTCCGATGGAAAAACAAGGTGGTGCGCGTAATATAAATTTAGGTATAAGCGGACCAAATAATACTGCCATTGGTGGACCGAGCCCACAATGGCTAAAATATAATTCGGATAAGGAAAAGATGGGAAGTGCTGTAAAGGAAGGACTTATTCCTGATATTAAACCATTATTTGATGCCCAGATACGTGATGCTGTAATTTGTATAGGCGGCGACGGGAGGTATTACCTCACAGGTTCTACAGGTAGCGACATTTGGCATTTTAATGATGGAGTTGAATTATGGGTATCGAAAAATCTTAGAGAGTGGGATTATATGGGGCTCGTTTGGACATTCGAAAAAGATGCGACATGGGAAAAAGCCTGGCGTTTTCATAATAAAGCTGTGCGTGCTTTGTGGGCTCCGGAAATACATTACATAAAAGGAAATTATTTTATAACCCACAGCATGCCTCCAGGCGGAAGGGGTTTGCTTAAAAGTGCTACCGGAAAACCGGAAGGTCCTTATGTGAATGCGCTTGAAAATGATGGTTTTTGGAAAGAGGATATAGACGGTTCGTTGTTTGAAGATGAGGACGGTTCGGTTTATTATCTTTATGGAGGCGGGTGGATTGCCAAAATGAAAGAAGATATGAGTGGTTTGGCTGAAGTACCGGTAAAGCCTGTACTGATCGATCCGGATATGAACCCTGCTCATCATGCAAGAACCTGTGCCCCGAGAAGAAACTGTCAGGATATAGGACATGAAGGTGCATTTATGTTTAAAAGAAATGGCTTGTATTATTTAACAGCAGCAGATAGTTATCAAGGACGATACAGCAGTATGGTTGCTGTATCGGAAAATATTTATGGCCCATACAAATGGAGACATGAAGCGGTTCCATGTGGAGGTGGTACTTCGTATATTAAAGACCATGACGGTCAATGGTGGTGTACTTATTTCGGAAATGACAATCAATCGCCGTTCAGAGAAATGCCTGGGATAATTAAGGTGGATTTCACTACAGATGGAAAAGTGTTTCCTTCAAAAAATCAACCTCAACTCGATACTCATAGGCAACAGGAATGGGAACAAAAATGGGATAAGGTTTGGAAAGATAAATATGGAAACGAATAAGCAGAAATACAATGAAGAAGAGTTATTTACTACTGTTAATGTTTTTTTTGTTGCAACATTTTTTTATTGTAGCACAGGAAAAGTTTGTACCGACACAAGAAGATATGGAATGGGCAACCCAGTTTGCTCCAATTAGCGGACCGGGAAAGAATATCGTTGGAGATGGGAGTGGAGGATGGCGCAGTGGATGGGACGGTGTTAAATATTCGGGTTCTTCTCCACGTCCGGAATATGACCTTGACTGGGGAAGCACCGCTTCCGGATCGGCGGTTGAAAAAGGGCTAGTGCCACCTATAAAACCGGCTTTAGAAGTGCATCTTCGTGATGGTGTAGTAACGCTTGGTGGCGACGGAAATTATTATCTGACGGGGTCTTCGGGAGATAATATCTGGGCTTTTACAGCAGGGGTAGAGCTTTGGAAATCGCCAGACCTTAAAGAATGGGAATATATAGGCCTAGTATGGGATATAGACAAGGAGGCAGAACAATGGGTAAAGGATTGGCGTAAACATCCACGTAGAGCAGTGCGCGCCGTGTGGGCACCTGAGATACACTATGTCAAAGGCAATTATTTCATCGTTTTCAGTATGTGTCCTAATGGCATGGGTATCCTTAAAAGTTCAACCGGTAAACCGGAAGGACCTTATAAAAACGCGTTTGATAAAGAAGGGCCTGTTACCAACGGGGGCATTGATCCTACTCTTTTCGAAGATGAGGACGGCAAGGTATATTTTACTTACGGTGGAGCTACGCGCATAGCCCTGATGAAAGACGACATGAGTGGCTTCGACGGTCCATTCAGAAGTTTAATATTCGACGATCCTGATCATAATCCCCACCACCACGCTGCAAAATGTGAACCTCGTGGAATGGACGACCTTGGACATGAAGGGGCTGTATTATTTAAACGTAATGGAAAATATTACCTGGGTGCTGCAGACGATTATGAAGGACGCTATTCGACCTGCCTCGCTATATCGGATAATATCTACGGGCCATACAAAATGCGCCACGAGGGTGTTCCTTGCGGTGGTGGTACAGGATATTTCAAAGATAAGGAAGGTAATTGGTGGTGCAGCTATTTCGGCAACGACACACAGTCGCATTTCAGAGAAAAAGTGGGCTTCGTACGCGCCGATTTCGCCCCCGATGGTCGTGCCTATGTAGCCAAAGAGCAACCTTTCGTGGATGAAGCAGACAAGGTGGAATGGGAAGCGAAATGGAACGTGGTTTGGAAAAAAAACACGAGTGAACGGCACAGAAAAAACAAACACAACTAATCTTGAACCTATATTTAATTTATGTACAAAAAAATCTTCTTTCCTTGCTTTGATTTCCTAAATTATCGTAACCTTACTTCCAAAGGTAGCATAGGATGCCCTTTAGATTACAAGCCTAAGGCAAGTCCTAAAGTAGGAATAGGTACAGAATATCAATACGAGTAACAGAATAAAAAATAGAAGCTTGAAACAAAGGTTAAAGTCTCTATCAGATTTTGAGCATAAAAAAATAACCTCATGTGTATTCTAGAAATGATGAAGGTTTCACAATTATCATTCAATTCAGATTTATTGTCTATATATTAACTATATTTATCTCAATTTATTTATGAAGAACATGCTTTTAATTAGTGAAATTTATGAGAAATAGATTCTTTAGATTTAGTATTGCTTCTCTGTTCTTTTTACTTTTCAATGCTATGTATTGCGAAGGTGATTTAGATGATGTGGAAAAACTAACAAGTATTGAAGTTGATAATATTGATAATTCAGGAAAAGAAATGATATTGGCGAGAGAATCTATCAAAAAAGAAGCTTTAGTATTAGGGGTAAAACATTTCTCTAGTGTTAGTTGGCGGAACGATGAGTGGTCCGAACCTAGATTTACCAGAACAAACCATAATTTTATTAATTCAGTAGAACTTGTACAGGTATTTGCTAATACTGATTTTAATAGTGATAATCCACAGGGCAAAGACATTACTCATTTATTCACAAGGTATTTGCCTGAAATTTTAGAAGAAAAGAGTAACATGGTTTTTTTACAGAGCTATTCTTATTTTTTAGTTCTACAAGGTGCTCCTACTGCTGGAATGCATTCATTTAAGCTGGTGTATAAATTTAAGGATGAGAATAAAGAGAACTTAGAATATAGTACTGAACCTATATTATTGAATTAAGATGAGAAGTTATTTTGTACTGACCCTAATAATGTGCTTCTTATTTTCTATGAGTGCATTTTCTCAGCAGAAATACTCCAATGATAAAAGAAAATGGGGTTCAATAGGATTATCTGTAAATAAACTGTTTATGTTTAATGATTGGTTCGATAATCCTGAAATGAGGGATTATGTGGGTACCTATCCTTATCCTCACGTACAGGCCAATCTGAATGTTAGGGTATTCAAAGAATTTGGAGCCTTCTTTAATATTGGATTAGGAAGTAATAAGCGTAAGGGAGTAGCTGACAATTATAATGCATATTCATCTATTAACTTGAATGATTACTATCAAGAAGTTCTATTTCATAAGAGCGACAGAGGTTTGATAATACATGGTGATATAGGTTTTTATCATAAATTCTTTTATAAAAAATGGGTGTTTATTCCATATATTGGAATGAAGATGATGGATTTCAACCCTTCTATGTTATCATATACTTTGAAAGAAAAAGGTTCCAATGATAAGCTAGTTATGGATTATGGATGGGGTTCAGATAAAGGATTTAGGGAGGATAAAGGGTCTAGTTCTCTTTCCTTTAAATTCAAAACAGAAAGAAAATTATCCAAGCACTTTAATCTGGATTTTGGAATAGAACTAAATGTGTTGATGAATAATGTATATTATAGAGAAAAAGTTTCTAATTACTATACCAAGGAAGTTCTACACTATAAAGAAATAAAAGCCAATCGATTGTCTTCTATTGGATTGATTCTAGGAGTTAATTTTAGGTAACAATCAATGATAAGTATAACTATGAGCTATCAACATCTATTTGTTTGTTAATAATTAATTATAAAATAAATATGAAGAACGTTACTTTTTGTCAGAGTTGTGGTATGCCGTTAACTGATGAATTATATGCTACAAATGCTAATCAAACAGCCAATGAGGATTACTGTAAGTATTGCTTCGATAAGGGTGCATTTACAAGCGATGTTACTATGGATGAGATGATTGAACATTGTCTGGAATATCTTGATGAGTTTAATAAGGATTCTGATGTGCAGTTTACAAAGAAAGAAGCTAGGGAAGAGATGAAGAAGTACTTTCCTATGTTAAAGCGTTGGCATATATAGTCTTGATGTTGAATAGGTACGCCAACAAGATGAAGTAAGAGAGTTTCTTTTTAGGTGTTTATTGTCTCGGAATATGTAGTTATTCCAGGAGGCATTCTACGGCTTATAACAAGGAGTTTAATTACTTTTGATCGGTCCTAGACCGAACACCCCTCAGTCCTAGACCGACAGGCCTTCGGTCTAGGACCGACACCCTTTGGGTCTAAGACTTAAAAAAGGTGGATGAAAATAGGCCTTATTATATTGCTATGATTAATTTGAATAGCTAAGATTGATATACAATAAGAGTAGAACCATGGACAAATCTTTTAAGAAAAGAATTATGGATTTTATTTATGCTACGAATCGAGTAAAGCATAAATATCAGCTTAAAAATCCAACAGAAACCATTTTAGTCTCTGATGCTAGCAAAGGAATAGTAACTTCTAAGCATAAAGAAATTCAGCGAGATGCTAGCTGGGTAACTGCTCAGCGTGCTGTGATTTTACTTACAGATAAAAAGATTGTTTGTGGTAAGTGGATTATCCCACTTGAAGATGTGAGTTCTGCTCATTTAATCATATTCTCTTCTCTTTTTACAGGTAAAGGGCAGGTCCTAAAGATTAAGACCAAAGATGACAAATTTTATCAGTTTGGCATGGAGTACAATCCTGAATGGTCAAATCAATCTATACTTCCACTGGCCACAGAAAAAGGAAAAGTAAAGTACTCAACATTCAGCATTATTTTTAGGACTTTAATAATAGGACTATTGATTTATTGGATTTATGTGCAGTTTGTAAAAACTATATAGTATAAAGAAATCAGGGAAGACAGTCTTATAAACTTTTCTTCCCCTGATTGGTTGGTTTTTAAACACCTGTAGGTTTATGTTTAATGAAAGTACCACTTTGTAGTTCTTCAAAAGTATGATTTAACTCTTCGTTAGTATTCATAACAATAGGACCTCCCCATGCTATAGGTTCTTTTAGAGCAGGAGCAGTAGCTAAAAAGAAACGAATACCTTCGTTACCGGCTTTTGCAAAGAACTCATCACCCTCACC
Source organism: uncultured Bacteroides sp. (assembly GCA_964528875.1). Taxonomy (GTDB): domain Bacteria; phylum Bacteroidota; class Bacteroidia; order Bacteroidales; family Bacteroidaceae; genus Bacteroides_E. The sequence goes on from CAZGUI010000018.1 coordinate 11,572, forward strand.
AAAAAGAACTGCTGTTTTATAAGGAACAATGGTTTGTTTGTCTCCAAAAGCACCTTCTCCATCTACAATATAAATGAAAAGTGTATTCTCCGGATTAGCATTAAAAGTGAACTCTTTCCCTGCTTCAAGTGTAACATCTAGCACGGTAGTAGGTAAGTGGTGACCTTTGGCCCCTTGATGTCCATTATATTCTCCGGCAACTAATCTGACTTTACTTCCATCCTCTTCAAATTCTTGAATCACATCATTGGTGATTTCAAAATATTTAGGATCAGTCATTTTATCTTTAGCCGGTAAATTAATCCATAGTTGTAAGCTTAGTAAATGATCTACAGGTTGAGGCATTTCCTCGTGAATAATACCACTACCACTAGTCATCCATTGACTTTCACCACCATAAATAGTTCCTTTATTATTTAGGCTATCTTTGTGATTCATCTCTCCTTTCATCAAATAGGTGAAAGTTTCTATTCCTCTATGGGGATGCATTGGAAACCCTTTGGTGTAATCGGGTGGATTAGTGGAGTCAAAAGCATCCAACATTAAAAAAGGATCAAACTTATACATGGTTTGAGGGCCTAAAACTCTGACTAAGTGAACGCCTGCACCATCTACAGCAGGAGCACCTTTTACTGTTTCAATAACTTCTTTTTTCATATTTATAATTTGAATTAAAATAAATTTCTGATTATTTATTTTCTGTATCGATTGTGAGTACTATCTTTCCATGTGCCACTTTGGGTAAGGATGGATCGGTCCCCACAACTGTTTTCCAAGCCTTCTCAGCATCTTTTAAGTCATAGGTGAGAGCAACATCTGTTTTTACCTCTCCTGTTTCAATTAAATGAGTTATTTTTTGAAGATCTTCACCCGACTGTTTAATAACCATAAATACTCCAGATACCTGATGCTCATCCGCTAAATTTTCCAGAATAGGACCTGTAATACTTACGAGTCGACCTCCTTTTTTTAATACCTTGTACGATTTTTCTTGTACATCACCACCTGTGAATACTAAGACCAAATCCATATCTTTTAGAATCTCAGAAAAGTCGCTGGTTCTGTAATCTATGACTACATCAGCTCCATAAGCAATAGCTAAGTCTTTGTTTTTTGCAGAAGCAGTAGTATAAATCTCAGCACCAATTTTACGTGCAAATTGGGTGGCAAAAGAACCAACAGCTCCTGTAGCCCCGTGAATCAACACCTTTTCTCCAGCTTTTAATTTTCCATAAGTGTGTACCGCTTGCCATGCTGTCTCTCCCACGTGAGGAACTGAGGCAGCTTCAACAAAAGAGATATTCTTGGGCATAATTGCTGTTTTAGTTACATCTGCAGCAATATACTCTGCGTAAGAGCCTTGATCTGAATGGTTATACCCATCATTTGCGTTTCCATATACTTTATCTCCTTCTCTAAAAGCTGTTACATTCTTTCCTGTTTTTTTAACTATTCCGGCAAAGTCATGTCCGGGTATCCATGGAAATTTTAATTCAAATTTATTTTTTAGATCACCTGAAGCTTTTTTGATTTCCAAATGATTGATTGATGTGGCATATACTTTAACCAGTATTTGATCATGAGAAATCTCAGGGATAGGAATATCTTCGTATTTAAGTTGTTCATACGATCCGTAGCGATGAATTCTTATTGCTTTCATTTGTTCTTTTATTGATTTGTGTATTTAACAGTATTAGATCTTATTTTTTGATAATCCTCATTAAAGATACAATTTTAGATAATAGAGTATATAGTAGTTGCTAATCATTTTGTTACATTTGGACTAATATTTATCTTAGATCTGACTAAATGCTAAAATTATGAACTCTACACAACGAATAGAAAGGGCGGTAAATAACACTCGCATACTTATTGCTTCAATGGTTGAAAATGCAAAATCAGGACATCCGGGAGGTGCAATGGGTGCAGCAGACTTTATCAATGTACTTTTTGCAGAATATCTTGTTTATGATCCTGATAACCCTTATTGGGAAAATCGAGATCGTTTTTTTCTAGATCCCGGACATATGTGTCCTATGTTATATTCTGTATTATCTTTTACTGATAAATTCTCTATGGACGATCTTAAAGCTTTTAGGTCGTTACGAAGTCATACACCTGGACATCCGGAAATTGATGTAAAGCGTGGCATTGAATGTACTTCGGGAACATTGGGACAAGGTCATGTTTTTGCTATAGGGGCAGCTATTGCAGCAAAATTCTTAAAAAGTCGCTTGGGCGAACAAATGAATCAGACCATTTATACTTTTATTTCAGATGGAGGTATTCAAGAAGAAGTATCACAAGGTGGAGGACGTATTGCAGGGAAGTTGGGGCTAGATAATCTCATAATGTTCTATGATTCAAATGCTATTCAAGCTTCAGGGTCAACGGATATGGCTTCGGATGAAGATGTTGCTGCAAAATATAAAGCTTGGAACTGGAAAGTGATAACAATAAACGGTAATGATGTTTCAGAAATTCGCTCAGCTTTAACAGAGGCAAAAAATGAAAAGAACAGACCTACACTGATTATTGGACATACACAAATGGCTAAAGGTGCAGTTACTATTGATGGAAATGCATTGACTGAGAACTTATCAGCTACACATGGAGGACCTTTAGGCTTTTCAGGGGCATCTTATGAGAAAACCGTTGAGTTATTAGGGGGCGATATTGATAATCCATTTGTTGTTTTTCCTGAAGTAAAAGAGTTGTTTGAAGAAAGGGAAAATGAATTAAGAACAATTGTTTCTCAAAAAAATAAAGCGAAAGAGGAGTGGGTTAAAAAACATACTGATTTAGCACAGAAAATGGAGCGTTGGTTTAAGGGTGAAGTTCCTGCCATTGATTGGGCTTCTATTGAGCAAGTTCAGAACAAACCTACACGTATAGCCTCTGGAGTTGTTGTAGATGTTTTGGGACAGAAAGTCGAAAACATTATTGGTGCTTCTGCCGATTTAGCGATGTCCGATCAAACAGGCAGACTCCTTAAGTATCATAAAGCCTTTGAAAAAGGAGACTTCTCCGGTGCTTTTCTTCAGGTAGGAGTTTCCGAATTAACCATGGCGTGTATCTGTACAGGAATGGCTCTTCACGGTGGTGTTATTCCTATTTGTGGAACATTCTTTGCGTTCTCCGACTATATGAAACCAGCCATTCGTTTGGCAGCTCTAATGAAGTTACCTGTTAAATTTATTTGGTCGCACGATTCTTTTCGGATCGGTGAAGATGGTGCTACGCATCAACCTGTTGAACAGGAATTGCAGATTCGATTAATGGAACAATTGAAAAATCACGATAAGAAAAACTCTATGCTTGTGTTGCGACCTGCTGATGCAGTAGAAACAACAGTAGCTTGGAAATTAGCAATGGAAAACACCACTTCTCCTACAGGATTAATTTTGTCGCGTCAAAGTATTACAGACTTGCCATCAAAGGGTTCAAGATATGATGAGGCTCTTGGAGCAGAGAAAGGAGCTTATATCATAAAAGAGGAGTCGGATTATGATGTGATTTTGTTGGCTTCCGGTTCTGAAGTTTCTCTGTTGGTAGAAGTAGGAGAGGAGTTAAGTAAGGATAATATTAAAACACGTATTGTTTCCGTCCCTTCCGAGGGTTTATTCAAAAGTCAAAGTAAAGAGTATCAACGCTCTATTTTACCTAATGGAGCAAAGATCTTTGGACTAACTTCCGGTTTACCAGCTACTTTGGAGCGTTTAGTTGGGGCAGAAGGAATAGTTTGGGGTTTAGATACCTTTGGCTTGTCGGCTCCATATAAAGTACTTGAAGAGGAATATGGATTTACCTCTGAAAATATCAGTAAACAAGTAAAACTGTTTCTCCGTAGATAAACTATGAAAATCAGAAAGCGAATCCAAAGTGAATGTCGATTAGCTTTCTGGTTTTATGTATTAGATTATCTTCTTGTCTCTTTTTATAACAATGATTATTTATGTAATTAGTAGGTTATAACTTATAATCTTTCAAGAACTCTTTTGATTGTTGAGGCTGCATACAAACTCGATTGGTGCAATAGAAAAATTGTGTTTTATCAGCCTTATATTTGCCTTTGAAGTAAGGAATATCAGAATCTTCTTCGCTCCCTAAAATTAAAGTGTGAGTGAGTATATTTTTTCTAATCTTTAATACTTCGCCTACAGCCCCTTTTCCACTTATGAAGAGTTCTGATGGCTCTGATAAATAAAGTTCTGCCAGTAACCAATTAGAAAAATACGGAGCATATCCAATATTATGTTTCATAGTTTCAAGCATATGTTCTGCCATCTGAGTGTATTCAATCTTCTCAAAAATGAGACCGATCTTTAATAGGTTGTTGGCCATTTGAGAATTTGCAGAAGGTATAACGCCATCATCTGTTTCTACAGTGTTGTGTACCAATGTGTTTCGCTTTTTATCAGTAAAAAAGAAGAACCCACTTTCTTTATCATAAAAAGAATCAATTGTTTGATCAATAATTTCTTTGGCCTCAATCAGATAATCTGTTTTAAGTGTTTGTTCGTATAAGGTAATAAGTGCTGAAATATAAAATGCATAATCCTCCAAAAAACCATCAATAGTTGCCTGTTCGTTTTTGTAAGTATGTTTTAGTTTCAACGAATTATCAATTAGCTTATATTTGATAAACTGATGAATGTTTTCAGCCAAGTTTAAGTATTTACTGTCGCCTAAGGCAGTATAAGTGTCTAATAAGCCAACAATTAGCATTGCATTCCAACTCGTAAGTGTTTTATCATCTAAACGAGGTTTAGTTCTCTTTGCTCTTTCTTGTTGCAACCGTTTTTCCCAAGTTCTTTTTTTAGCTATTAAATTTTCTACCTGAAGATTGTGTTTAGTGGCTATCTTTTCTAAAGGTTTATTTTGAATGAATACATAGGTGTTGTTTTCCCATATTTTTGAGGGGAAAATATTAAATACCTCTTGAAATATAGGGAATTCAACTTCATCAATTAGCTTTTTGAGTTCAGATAATGTCCAACTATAGTAAGCACCTTCTTCCAATTTTCCTGAAGCATTTAAACTATCAGCATCATAAGCCGAATAAAAGCCCCCCTCTCCATTGCTCCATTCATCAACAATAAAATCTACTGTTTTAATTAATACTTCCTTATACAATGGTTTTTTTGTTCGCTTATAACCATCTGCATAGAGTGACAATAATTGAGCATTATCATAAAGCATTTTTTCAAAATGTGGTATATGCCATTGTTCATCCACTGAATACCTAGAAAAACCACCTTGAACAGTATCGAACAAGCCTCCCCAAGCCATGCGAGTTAAGGTTATGTCTACAAATTCAAGACTTACGTCATCGTTTTTCAGATGACTATATTTTTGTAAAAAAGAGAGACTGTTGGGAATCATAAATTTAGGAGCCCTTCCATATCCTCCGTATGTCCTGTCAAAGTAATGATGCCAGTCTTTAACCAGTTCATCCATATTAAAATCATTCTCTTCTTCTATTTTTATTGGAGCTTTTCCGGCATGGGCAATATTACTGTTTAGTTTTTCAGCATAATCATAAAGTTCATTGGGATGTGTAACAAAAAAGTCATGCAACTTAGTCAATGCATCTATCCATTCCTGCTTGCGAAAATACGTACCACCCCATATCGGTTGACCATTAGGTAAGCAAACCACATTAAGAGGCCATCCTCCTCGTTGATTCATTAATTGTACAGCCTTCATGTAATGTGCGTCTATGTCGGGACGTTCTTCCCGGTCTACTTTAATGGCGATGAAATGTTGATTCATTAATTCAGCTACTTCTGAGTCTTCAAAACTTTCGTGTTCCATGACGTGGCACCAATGGCACGTGGAATATCCTATGCTTACTACAATCAACATATCTAGTTCTGTAGCCAACTTTAAGCTTTTGTTATTCCAAGCTTTCCAGTTTACAGGGTTTTGTGCATGTTGCAGCAGATAAGGGCTAGTCTCAAATTGAAGTTCGTTCATAGTTGTTTCTTGGATTAAATGAGTGTTTTTAAAAAAGATTAAGGTGTTTTGAAAGCTGTTATTTTTGATAATAAAATGCTTTATCTTGCTGTTCTACCTCCTTATAAATCTACTGATACCTCAATGGATTCACAATAATGACCAATCTCTCTGTTTTTCATAGGTATTATTAAAACGTTAACTTTATCTTTTCCCACATTTAACCCTAGAAACTCTATTTCAATTTGAATAGCTATGCTATATAAGAAATCTTGGTTTTGTTGATTCTTTTGGGGTTTGATGGAAGGTATAGGTTTCTTCCCTTTAGGGATAAATAAATTAGGTAAAGAGATAAAAAAGACTTTGCCTTTCTGGTTTCTTCTGGTTGTTTGAAATTCACTAAAGTATTCTTTTGGACTTTCACTTTCTGTGCAATAATAGCTGATTTTAGCTCTGGAAGGAATAAGATAGAGTTTCTCTATGGCCTTTCCGGAAACTAAGACTTCCAGGCCTTGAGAAGATTCACCAAAGTTTGTTATTAACCATTTCATCTTACATGAATGAAAGGTTTTTATTTTAGTGCTGCCTTCTCTAGTTAATAAGTTTAGCGATACAGATTCAGTAATGGCTTCTCGTTCTTTTTTCTCTTTATCAACAAAATGTAAAAGAGTGTTTATCCATGAATCCTCTGTGTGTGAAGTATAATAATCCCTCAATAGTCGACTAGGAGGAATATTAATTAATTTGCTAAAATCTTTCAGGAAGTTTGTTGTGGAGAAAACATTATATTTCCATGCTTTTTTTATTTCCTCAAAAGACTGATTGGGAGTTAATTCAGCCCAAATTTCAGGTTTCTCTGTTTCTAGATCAATTAACAAACTGAGATTTGACATTTGCTCAAGAAGTTTACCGTTTTTATAGTATCCCATAACAATATAATCGCTATCTAAAATAAGTACACTAAAGCATGTAGTATCTTGTTGTTTAGTGAGCTCTTCACCTAATTCAATAAGCATGGTAAGGTCGTGTGTTCCTTCTTCATCATATATAGAGACCCAAGGAGAGTTGTTACAAATGCTTACAATTACAGACTTATCAGCTTCTTCTTCATTCTCGACTAATTCATAACCCTTCTGATTATGATAATCTTTTATTCTATCTATTACCTGCTCTTTGAACACTTTAGTATCCCCTTCAGCAGATTTAATTTGCATATTATTTAAAAATAGTTCCATAAATAGATTCTTTCTTGAGTTCTCATCTAAAAATAATTGATTTTATTATCATTTGTACTCGAAATGAAGAAACATTTTATAATTAATCTAATAGTAGGTAATGGCAATTCTTAAAATAAAAATAAAAGGATGATTTTAATTACATAGTTAGAATGTTTTTATGCACAATCTTTTGGTTTTTTAATAAATAGGAATAAGTTGTTTTGATTAACAATGAATAATTGAAAAACGTTTGATTTATTGTTTTAATCTCTCCTTTCTCTTTTATTCAGTCTTATCTCTATTATGATAAGAAATAAATTAAAATCTAATTTCGAATAAAGTACTCCTTTCCACACTAGGTTATTTATTAATTTACAGAATCCATTGACATTATTAGATGTCAATGGATTACTAATGTACACCTATTCCCAAAAATAGAATCAGAAGGGTATACTATATATTTCATGTAGTATACTCAATAAATTTTTACTATTTTACCCTAATTACATGGATATTTCCATGATGAACATTTCTTTTGATTCCGAGAGAACTATTTTATGTTTTTTAATAAAAGAAAACCGATAGAATATTTATCTTTCTATCGGTTTTCTTTATATCAGTTTTGGAAAAATATGTGGTTTAATGAGAATAAGGAAGTGCAAAATCTTTTAATTTCATAGTGTATTGTAGCTCTTCACTTTGATTATTCTGTGTGTTTGCTTTTAGTGATACTGTTATTGTTTCATCCTCATCTATACCTTCATAAATAAACTGTCCATATATATCTTCAGACATTCTGAAACTTAATAATGAAGTTACTTTTCCATAGGGTGCTTCTGCATTATTATTGAAGTACAAGGAAAGAGTTATTTTTTTATTAATTACATCTATATCTTTCATGCCATCATAATAGAGAGCAAAATATACTATTTCATTGGGAGAAAACTCAAAAGTAGGAGCTATATTCAAATATCCATTTTTTATATAAAATTGCTTTAACTCCTTATTTAAAGAGGTTATTTTTTTGTTTTTTATAGCTATAGAATCATTTCCATTCATTTGATATTCTTGGCTCAAAGTATCTATGTTAACTCTATATGTGGGTATTTCTCGATTTATTCCATTTCTATTTAGAATGATTTCATAAGATTCTCCAGCTTTGATGTTTTCTATATTAGTATTTCCGTTGAGCATGTCAAAACTTATTTGAGCACGTTGTACCTTTTTTAATTCTTGTAGATCATTAATATTCGTGGGTACCAAAATAGCGTCAAAATCAGTATAAAGTTTATAACCTAAAATTTCATCACCTTGTATAGTAACAGACATACCATTAAAAGTTGCGTAATTTGAGTTGTCATCGTCAGAACACGAACAGAGAGTTCCAATAGAGAAAAAGAGAATAAATAAAATTAAAATATTAGTATTTTTCATATCTAAGTTCTTTAATCATTTAATAAAAAATAATTTCTTATAAATGCAAAATAGTTTATTTAATTGAATTATGAAAAGAGAGGGGGTATTTCCCCCTCTCTTTTCATAATTATTATATTACCAACCTGGATTCTGAGTTAAGTTTGGATTTTTTAAACGTTCCGTTTGAGGAATAGGGAAAAGGTACATTTTTTCATCCCAAACACGATTTACAATTCTTCTCTCATAATTGATAGTGCCATCAGCTCTTTTCGTTAGTTTCATCTGGGTGATACTTTTTAGTTTATCTCCCTCTTTCCACCGTCTTAAATCAAAAAAACGATGACCTTCAAATGCTAATTCTACCATACGTTCATTCTGATATCTTTTCCAAAACTCTTCAGAGTTCAATCCTGATGGTAAAGATGGCATTTCTACTCCTTTTCGAGAGCGTACTTTATTTATAGCTTCTCGTGCAGTCATTCCAAATGATCCACCATCATCAGCAGAACCGGTATATTGGAAAATGGCTTCTGCATAATTTAAATAGAACTCAGCTAATCGAAAAGTAATCCATGAGTGTATTCCATCTTTTTTCTTGCTGTTTGCACTTAAATCAATGGATGGAATTAGGTGTTTTTTTAAATAATATCCTGTTGGAGTTGCACCTGATACTGGTTCTCCGTTTAATCCCCCGAAAAATATTTCAAGAGGAGTTGTATTAACCGTTGGCCATTTTGTGTCTCCATTCTTAGCAATCGTTAAATAGAAACGTGGGTCACGCCCTTCATAAGGGTTGTTTGGATCATAACCACTACCTTCTTCATTCCATAGTTTACCTGTAGCTTTCATTTCGTAGGCATCCACCATATTCTGTGTTGGACAGTTACCTGACTTACCTCCAGTTACACCTATAGGATAATTCCATTCCTCAGCTTCTTTCTTTGCCGAGTTTGCATTTGGACGTCTTAAGTAGATAATCTCTAAATTAGTATTCTGATTAGTTCGGTTATCCTCAGCCCAAAGAGCTTCATACTTATCACAAAGTTTTTTCCCTGCTGTAATGCATTCATCGAGTAAAATCTTGTTGTCTTCTGCCGCTTTCAACCAAAGCTGTTTATCGTTAGTTGTATTAAATAATGGACTAGCCGCATATAGCGCTATGCGTGCCTTTAAAGCTAAAGCTACATATTTATTTACACGACCAGGCTCATCATATCCTGTAGTACCTAATTTAGAATAATCTTCAGGAAGAACTTTTGCCATAGCATCGCATTCATCCATAATGTTTTTTAGGATTTCTTGGGCTGGAGTGCGTTCTAATGTGTTCACTGTTTCTAAGCTTGCCATTTCTGTGAAATATGGAACATCACCATATTGACGCACTAGGTTAAAATAGAAATATGCCCGTAGTAAACGTGCTTCATTAAAAGTATTATTGTAACGGAACATGTTCTTTTTATAATCTGGATCTAACTTTAATTCATCAAAAGTTAAACCTTGGTAGTTATCCAAATATTCGTTACAGATTTGAATAGCTTTATAGCTAGTACTCCAAGTGTTGGAGAGTGGAGTACTAGGGCTCCATCTTCCGTTAGTAAAGTAACAAATTTCATTCTTGGAATAAGCATATTCGGCTTCATCACATGCAGAAGCAAGCATTCCTCCTTTATATGTGTTACCGAAATCGGTGTCTAATAAAGTATATACGTTATTAAGTAAACCAATAACACGCTCATAGGTAACTTTCATATAATCTTCATCCTGACTGGTATATTCATTGTAGTTAAGGTTGTCGCAAGCAGACAAAAAGAATAATGATGCGAATCCTATTATTATCTTAATTTTCATAATTAAATTTCATTAAAAGTCAATAATCAAAAGTCAATAGCTAATCCTGCAACTACACTACGAGTTAGAGGGTAACCTGCTCCATAATATTCCGGGTCTGCAATCTTAATCTTATCAAAACATAGAAGATCAATACCTCTTACATAGATTTTCGCATTGTTTAGAATTTTAGTTTTCTTCAGTAGCGTCTGAGGAAACTTATAATATAATTCTACGCTACGTAGTTTTAAAAATGAGCGATCAGTTATCCATGCAGTGTTCTTTTGATAGTTGTTTTCATTGCTTTGAGAGCTAAGTCGTGGATATTTAGCTTCTGGATTTTCAGGAGTCCAACGATTATCATAATACTCTTGGGAGATTGTTGTGTTATCAATTAATGGAAAGAATAAACTTTTTGTATCTAACATAGCTGAATATCTGCCAGTTCCTTGAAACATTGCATCTATACCTAGCCCTTTCCATTCCGCACCTAAGTGAAATGAATAATAAATTTCAGGAGCAACAGTATTGTAACCAATAGCTACTTTATCATTGTCATCAATTATATTATCTCCATTAATATCTTTATACTTAAAATCTCCTGGTTTTACCTCGGAAAACAAATGTTGAGGACTATTATCTATATCTGCTTGATCTTTGAAATAGCCAATTACTTCTAATCCATAGAGTTGTTCCAATGGATTATTTGTTGTAATTAAGTTACTATATAAACGAGCTTCTTCTAATTGTTCAATAATTTTATTTTTGGCTAGAGAAAAGTTGGCTCCAAGATTCAATCTTACATCACCGAGTTTCTTTGTGTAGTTTGCTCCAATTTCAACTCCCCAACTATTTACAATACCAGCATTTTCATAAGGGGTTTGAAAACCTAAAATAGAAGAGTATTTACCTTTTGAGTCTACCCATATATCTGTACGACGTTCATAATATGCATCAAATGAAATATCTAATCCTTTTAGTATAGCTGCATCAATACCGAAGTTATACTTATATGCTTTTTCGTGCCTCAAAGTAGGTGCGGATAGACGTCCAAGAACAGAACTTCCAAGTAATCCATCATTTGTTCCTAATGGATAAGTTGAACCTCCACCATAAGTTTGTTCATAATAATTCCAAATTTCTTTTTTATCTTTATCTAAAGGTATTCGATCACTATTGATGACACCAAATGAAGCACGAAGCTTTAAAAAGTCTATCCATGATATGTTTTTCATGAATTTTTCTTTAGATAGTATCCATGCAGCAGATATTGTAGGAGAAACAGCCCATTTGCTTCCTGGTGCAAGCTTGTTTGATGCGGAAGCCACAATACTAAGGTCAGCAAACAATTTATCTTTATATCCATAATGTGTATAAAAAGAAGTATTATAGCGATAATAAGTATTATTTATTCCCATAAGGTTTCGATACTCATAATCCCATCTCAACTGGCTGTAAATTTTATTATTTGAATCAATAGTTTTATCATAATATAATGTACCGGCGAAGTTAAAAGCACGCATATAGCTAGTTATTTTTGCCGAAGTATCCATTTCACCATCTTTACCTTCACTGAAATGTGTAGTTTCAGTTGGTACACCATTTTCCCAAGAAGTTACAATATCACTTCCATAAATATATTCTTTAGAATGATTTTCTCTAAATAAAGCCGTGTTATCATAAGCTAACATAGCACTAGCACCTAATCCGGGTGTGATAGAAGAAAGATCTTGTATTAATGTCATATCAGTGAATAAAGTACGTTCATGCTGTTTACTGTAAGCAGCACCTTGCGACATAGCTACTGGATTTAATGTTCCTTTCCAGGTGTCATTACCTCCCCAAGTTCCATCTTCTAGTCTTACTGGATAGGCTGCTGATGGTAACACATAAATCATATCCTTCCATAAATTAGTATCCTTATCACCCTCAAAGTTTGTATCTAATTGCCCTGGACTTCTGGTTTCTAACAGCATACCCAATACATTCAACTTCAGTTTTGTGTTTTTTGTTAGATCTATATCAAGATTCATTCTCAAATTAGCTTTTGAATATTGATCTTGTGTTGAGTAACCATCGTTTTCATAAGGACTACCAATAAATCCTTTGTTAGTAACCAAATTACCTAAAGCATAATATCTAAATTTTTCTGCTCCACCTTGGAAGCTGATATTATAGATGTTGGTAGAACCTATATCTCTAAAGGTTTCACCCATCCAATCCACATTTGGATATAGGAATGGATATTTTCCGGATTGAAAAGCATTTAATTCATCTTGAGAATAACGGGGTGGTAATCCATCATTATTTAAAGCCTCATTAATTGCATTGGCATAAGTATGACTATTAACAAATTTGGGTTTTCTTACTTGCCATTCAAAACCATGATCATAAGAGAACTTTACTTCACGTGTATTGTACTTTCCTCTTTTGGTAGTGATGTTTACCACTCCATTTATACCTTTGTATCCATAAAGTGCAACAGCTGCTGCATCCTTTAGTACTGCTACCGTTTCTACTTCTTCAGGAGTTATATTGTCTATATCACGTTCAATGCCATCAACCAATATAAGAGGATTATTTAACGAGAGACTTTGAAGTCCTCTTATATAAAACGTTGGCTCATAATTAGCATATTGTCCATTACCTTGAAGCGTAGTCAGTCCTGTACCATGACCAAAAAGTGAGTTTCCTATGTTTTTTGCACTTCGTTTATCAAAGTCTTCATTATAAATTATAGATACAGATGCTGTACTTTCTTTCAGACGTTGCGTCTTTTGATAGCCAATTTGAATGAGCTCATCAGCCAATTTCTCCGGTTTGCCATAAACAATGCTATCATTGATTTCCTGCGCAGCTATTTGTAAACTAAAACAGGCAAGAAGCGCTGGAATAATTATTTTCTTCTTTATCATAATTGATCAAATTTTATTTGGATATTATTGTTACCATCCTGGATTTTGAGTAAGACCATATCCCTTATTTACTTCTGTTGCAGGGAAAGGAGATAAGTACCATTTAGGGTCAAATCCTTGTGTCCACCAAATACGCGATTGATCATCTTTGGTGATTTTTACAATCTCGTACTCAAATTTTGTAGGATAGGGAGAATCTGGAGTGTCCTTTTTCCATGATTTGTTTAAGATATTACCATTTTCATCTAAGCGATGCATGACTAATCCATGTATTTGTTTTTCAAATATATCTTTTCTTTTATAGCGTAATAGATCAAAGAATCGAGCATCTTCCATTCCAAGTTCACATGCACGTTCACGAAGAATCTCTTCTAATAAGTTTGCTTTATTGCTTGTTAAATTCTTGTCAGGATTGTAGGTTTCTATTTTACCAAGTCCCACACGATTACGGACAATATTAATTTGCTCTAATGCACCTTGAAAATCATTATTAGCTTGGAGTAAAGCTTCTGCATATACAAGGTAAAGATCTGATAAACGTAATGTAACCCACTGTGTATATTTACGGATAAAATCACTGCCACATACATATTTTATAGGTGCATATCCTGTTGAATAGGAACCTTTTTGTTCATTTGGATTTTGACCGGCATTATAACCAAATAACCAGGATTCAGAAGGATCTCCAGACATATTTCCATTAACTGAATTTAATGCTGCTGGTTGTCCATTAACTATAATTTCCTCATACATACGTGGGTCTCGCGTGAGCTCTGGATTTTTACTTGGGTCACCTTTCATGAACATTTCATCTAATTTCCCCTCAGCTTTAGTCTTTTCCCAATCAAAAGGAGTTCCGTCTTTCCATGGAAACATTACCATATATTCATGAGTAGGGCTATAACCACGTCCAATGCTAGTCCAATATTTGAAATGATTTCTACTATCTTTCCCATTGTCAGTGCCTGCAGCTCGTACACTATGTATTATTTCACGACTACCTTGTGTCATATATCCTAATCTATAAGCTAAGCGATAGTCTTCTGGACGATTACCGGTTGCCTGAACTAATTCATAGAATCCTTTACTTTTAAGCTCTGTAAAAAACTCTTGGCACGCTTTTAGACACTGTTGCCATAATTCGGGTTTGTAACCTCCATACCAAACAGTTGCTTCTGTGGCTCCTGGGTAATAAGGTTCTTTATCATTAAATAATGGAGAAGCTGCAAATTGAAGAACTTTACATTTCATTGCCATAGCAGCTGCTTTTGTCCAGCGACCAGTTTCTGTGTCAGGATCATAAACAGACCAAGGTAATATTGGAGCCGCTTCATCTAATAATTTCACAATATGATTCACTGTTTCTTCAACTGTATTACGAGGTATGTCGTAACTAGTATCTGTACCTGTAAAGGTTTTTTCTATTATTGGAACACCTCCATAGTGACGAAACACATCGAAATAACGCGAAGCAATAATACACTTAGTTTGTGCTATCATAGAAGCTTTTTCTTCATCACTTAATCCTGGAACACCGTCAATGTTCTCTAATAATAAATAGCAATTATGGATTGCTTCCCAAACAGAATTACGCAAATAATCAAATCTATTGGTACGTTTTCCATGCTGAGCTGTTAGGTTTCCTTTATTATAACCGTTCTTTATACCTGAATTATAAGTAAAGATATAACAATCTGTTAATGCATCAAGCTTTCCGACATAAGAGTTCGCTGATTCAAAGTATACAATTCGATCAGCATTATTTAAAGGTAAGCCATAATATTGATAGGTATAAAGATTCACTAAAAATTGTCGTGTATACTCAGCATTTCCAAATATAGTGTCTTTTGTGATGGATCCACCAGGTGCTTTCTCTAAAAAAGCACTTCCAAATTTGATTTCATCTACACATGATGTTGCAATCAGAGAAAGAAAAACTAACCCTGTTGCAAGATTGGATATGTATTTTATATATTTTTTCATATTAATCACTGATTATATTAGGTTAAAAACCAAGCCTTAAGCTTAATGAATAAGTTTTAGTTAGAGGATAGCTTGGTGAGTTACTAGCTCTAGACTCAGGGTCACCAAAGACATAAGGAGTAAATGTTAACAGATTATATCCACTAAGTGAAAGTTGGAATGTATTCAATTTGAGCTTTTTCATAAATGGCAGATCAAAGTTATAGGCAATTTGTATGTTTTTTAAGCGTAAATATTTAGCGTCTTTTTCCCATAAAGTTGATCCGGTATAGTTATTATTAGCGTTCTCAAAAGTAGCACGAGGAAACTCTGAATTTGGATTCGGATTTTCATTTGTCCAGGTATTGGTTAGATGGTGTTTTAACAAACCCCCATCATCGTTCGTTTGACGGTTAGTAAAAGGTCTTTGAAACACGTTTGAAATACTTCTGGTTGTATTCCACGCTCCAGTCCATTGCATGGATACATCGAAACCTTTCCAGTTAAATCCTAAAGTTAATCCAGCCATATATTCGGGATCATCAGTATAACCGAAATCTCGTGAACGGTCTTGATTATCAATAATTCCATCACCATTTAAATCAACATAAACACAGTCTCCATTTTTTAGATTACTACCAGCAATCTGCTCAGGTAAATCTGTTCCGTATTTTTCCTTATACCGTTGGGCTGTGGTTTGATCATTGTAGTATTCAAAAAATAACAATTGAGAACGTGAGCCTAGTCGGCGTCCTATGGTACTCATGTATTCATAATCTTGAGGAGCTTCTTTATTTTCGATAATCTTATTCTGATTGTACATTAAATTAAGATTTGCATAATAACGAAAATCATCACCTATTTTATCATTCCATTTGAGTGTTAATTCCCATCCCCAACTTTTCATTTTTCCAAGGTTAGCAGTAGGTAAAGAAAAACCCAATACGGATGGAGCAGTAGCATCTGTTAGTAAAATATCTCTACGATTCTCCCTATAATAGTCAAATGTTGTTTTTAAACGATCCCTAAAGAAGTTTATATCTACTCCGTAATTTTCTTTACGTGCCTTTTCCCAAGTTACATCTTTATTGTTTTTACTACTTTCAAATGCACCTGGACTTACTGTACCATTGTCTATGCCAAAAAGATAACCCTCTCCACCTCTATTTAATAATCCTGTATTATTTGCTTGATATGGATTAGGAGTATACATAAAACGAGCTCCACCTCTGTCATTTCCCACTAAACCTATGGAATATCTAAATTTAAGAAAGCTAACAATCGGTTTAATAGGTTCCCAGAATTTTTCTTCACTAAGTACCCATCCAAATGAGCCTGAAGGGAATGTTCCAAAACGATTATCTTCAGCAAAGTTTTCTGATCCATTATAACCAATATTGAATTCAGCAAGGTAACGTCCTTTATAACTATAGGTGGCACGTCCAGCTAATCCAACTAAACCACGAGGTATATCAGAATAAGTCTTGGGATAATATTCTTTACTCTGATTGTAAAGAAGAAGAGCCGTTGCTTGGTGGTCACCAAAAGTGCGATTCCAATTAAAAGCAGCTTCCATGTACCAATTACGATACCTACCCGGATCTTGAACTTTATCGTATGATATTTCATTATCATTACCATTTTTTCTGTAAACAAGTGCTACATTACCATTTTCATCTTTAATGATGTTTCCATTATCATCTGTTGCTACTAGTGGGGTGTATGTTGCAAGACCGGCTTGAGCCTGAGTTCGTGTATCAAATCCGCTGTTATAAGAACCTTTAATGTGAAATTTAAGACCTTTAGTAATGAAGTCTAACTTTTGATTTAGTTGTAAGTCTGAAGTTAGATTATTATTACTAGTTTGCATAAATCCAATGCCATAATACCCTACACCAGTTGCACCAACAAAAGGTAATCTCAAATCAGGATCATCAGCATAAGGTTCATTTGTTAAAGTTATTAAACGTCCATTTCTTAATCCAGGACTAGAAAATGGTGTAGCGTAATACATGTTAATTAACATTCCTGCACTTCCCTGTCCAGTATAAGGCTTAGATGCATCATCAACGTTTCCCGCTATACTCATAGAAATCATAGTTGTTTTGGTAACATCTATATCAAGATTCGAACGATAGTTAAAGCGTTTGTATGAATAATCCATATCATAAGAGCTTCCAAAATCGTTAAATAAACCTCCTTGAGTATAGGCACCTGCAGAAATAAAATAACGCACATTTTTTGTTCCCCCAGAAATATTGACATTGTGTTGAGTTTGCAAAGTCATATCTTTTAGTGCATAATCAATCCAATCAATGTTAGGAAAACGGATAGGATCTGATTGGTCTTTGAACTTCTGAATTACTGCATCTGTAAATCTTGGGTTTTCAACACCATCATTACGCTGCATTTGATTATAGAATGTTGCATATTCATAAGAGCTAGCCATTGATAAAGGTTTCGTCGGTGTAATAACACTAGCAGAGGTTGTAAATGATATTTTTGCTTTACCTTCTTGTCCTCTTTTGGTCGTAATTAAAACAACTCCATTTGCACCACGCACACCAAATACAGCTGTAGCAGATGCGTCTTTTAGTATAGTAATACTTTCAATTTCATTAGGGTCAATACTATTGAAATCACGTTCAACTCCATCTACCTGAATAAGTGGATTTGAATCATTGAAAGTAGCTTTACCACGAACGAAAATTTGTGCTGCGTCACTACCTGGTTCACCGGAATATTGTATGGTAGTTAAACCTGCCATTTGTCCAGATAACATGTTAGAGATTGAACCAGTAGGTGTTTTTACCAATTCATCTCCGGATACACTAGCCAAAGAGCCTGTTACAGACACCTTTTTCTGGGTTCCATAGGCAACTACTTCTACTTCACCTAACATTTGTGAGTCTTCTTCTAGGGTGATGTTTAAGTTATTCCCTTTTATAGTAACTGTTTGAGTGTCATATCCGATAAAAGATACGACTAATTTTGAGCCTTCGGGCACGTCATTCAATCTAAAGTTCCCATCAATATCCGTAATTGAACCTATTGATTTGTTGTTGAGTACAACTACGTTTGCTCCAATAATGGGCTCACCACTACTATCTACAACAGTACCGGTTATTGATCTTTTTTGCTGTTGTTGCATAGTTGTAGAGGCTAATAGAGGTTGTACCCCTATTGGAGATACCAATGGTACAATTAGCAAAGTAATGAGAAGAAGCCACCTGGTTTTACATCGGTAGCTAAACAGATTCTTTTCTTTTCTGTTTTTCATACATTAAATCTTTTAGTTAAACGTTAAAAAAGTTATTCCTTTTTGTGTTATTTTTGGAAAGTGTTGTGTGTTTCGAAATATTGTTTCATAGTTATATTAATAATATTTCAGATTAATTATTATTCTCAACTCTTTATCCAGAACAAACTTATTAAGTAATGAAATCTTAAGCAATGTAAAAATGTACATATGTATGTAAAAAAAGTTTTTATTGCGTATTAATTGCTTTGAATTAGTCTTGTTTGTGTTAATTAAGATGTTATTCTGTAAATTAGTACTCTTTGATTTTAAGTCTATATTTATAAAATATAATATTTAAGTGTTTTATTTTAATGTTATATGTGTAAAAAGAACACAAAAAAGGACAATATTCTATGCGTGTGTATAAAATTCTGCTCTATTTTTTACATTTGATTATGTCATTTGTAGTAGTATGAAATTCCAACTATGTGTAAGTTTGAGAGTAGTGGGAAAAGTTAAAATTAAACAATCTTTACAGAATTATTGCTCTATTTTGAACCTTATGTTTTATCAACTCTATTACAGGTACAACAAAAGTTTAGTTTACCAATGAGAGATGTCAATGATGTAATTGACTACACACTTGATAGTTTGAATAAAATAAGAACTACATGACTCATAACAAGATCTATTCGCATAGGTTATCAGCCTGTTTTATTTCTATCGGAATAAGTGTACAGAAGCGTTAGGGAACGGTAATAACGGTCATTGGGGATGGGCAATGTAATATCTGATAAATTTAATCTGAATGAAATTTCTCGAGAGAATAGTGATATTGACGGACGTAGTGCACGAACTTCTTTAGGCGAGGGCGTTGTATAAAGTTTATAATACACTACACCTTGTCATTTTGTTTTTGTATAATTTGGAGATAATGATATGGAGGCGATATAAATGTAGATAAGACTACTGAAGAGCGCTATAAGGATGATCATAGGCATAGTTCTTTTGAAAGAGTTCAATTGAATGCTAAGAATATTGTTGAAGGAATAAAGGATACAGATGGTCAATTAATGATTTTTTTTTAATAAATTATGGTGTAATTTTCCTATCTCTATTTTATGGCATATTACTTTAAATCACTTTATATGAGTATTTAGGCCAATGTGTTTTAATGAAATTCACCCGATCATCTTCAGTAACCAAATAGTCTATATCACCTAAAGATGCAACACTATAGGTTCTTGCTGTTCCTAATTTATAGCTATCGGCAACTACAATTGTTTTTTGAGCCCGTTCAATGATGGATCGTTTAATTATAGCTTCTTCTCTGTCCTGACAAGTAATTCCTTTTTCGGGATGAATATCGCTAATACCCACAATAGCCCAATTAGGAGTAACTGTTTGGAGAAATTGATAAACAGTAAGTCCAATTGTTACTTGTGAAGAGGGAAAAACCTTTCCTCCCATAAAAAATAAATCGATTTGGGGGTGGTTAAATAAAGCATTTACTATGGGGAAGCTATTGGTATAAATGGTAAGTTTCATCTCTAACGGCATCTGTTTTGCTACTTCAAGATTTGAGGTTCCTCCATCTAATACAATGCAATCTCCTTCATTAAATAAAGGAATCACTTTTGTTGTCATTTGTTGCTTAATGGTTGTGGCTGTATTTAATCGATCAGTAAACTCCAAACTAATGCCTGATTTAGATATTGCTCCTCCGTGTACTTTTGTTAGTAGTCTTTTGTTCTTTAACTCTTTTAGATCTCTTCTTATTGTATCATCCGAAACACCTAATTCAAGACTTAGTGAGGTTACATAGATGCGATTGTCATTATTAATTCGATTCAATATATACTTTTGTCGTTCTTCTTTTAGCATAATTTGTCTGTTTAATCTTGCATAATTTTGCATTATGATCTATATTTATTAGAAATAATAAGGAGAATTATGCTACTTTGTAATTGTTTATGCATTTTTATGCTGATAGTTTCTCCTTCCTTGCATTAAATCTATTTATTTAATAAAAAACGGCATTTGTAAGTTGGATGATAGGGAGGTATTAAGAATAAATTTAATAAGAAGAAAAAATGAATCAGCAAGTTTTAGTAGATATGGATGGTGTCTTGGCCGATATTTATGCTCAGTTTATTGCATTGGAATATAGGAGGTCGGGGAGGTTGATAGAGAAAGATGAATTACAAGGTAAACCTGAAGATGAGGTTTTCCCGTCTTTTTGGGAAGATGTAAATAGTGTGGGTTTTTTTAGAACAGCACCAATTATAAAAGATAGTGTTGAAGGAATTAAATATTTAAATGACAAGTATAATGTACTGATTGTTTCTTCAGCTACAGAGTTTCCGAATAGCATGAATGATAAAAGAGCCTGGCTTACTGAGTTCTTCCCTTTTATTTCATGGAGACAAATGGTTTTTTGTGGAAGAAAAGATTGTATTAAAGGAGATATAATGATTGATGACCATTATAAAAACCTTCTTCATTTTCCGGGACGAAAAATATTATTTACTCAGCCACATAATGTGGATTTATCTACTCCTGATTTTGAACGTGTTTTTCATTGGAAAGAGTTAATTGAAAAATTATAATCTCTCTTTATCTTTCTTGATTTAAGGAGGATTTTTATCGGTTTTTTAGATCGTTTTCTCTTTTTTCTGACAGAATCTTCAATTGCCTCTAAGACCGAAGACCTCTCGGTCTAGGACCTAACCCTTGTCGGTCTAGGACTGAAGGGTGCTCGGTCTAGGACCGAGCGAAGTAGGGGATGAACTCCTTTTATATGGCCTGTGAGTGAGGGTGAATTGTTGAGTGAAAATCAGACAAAAATAGAGTTTTTAATATCTGCCTCCGGCTATCCAATTTCTGCGGTAATAGTTCTCTTTTAAGTTACTAACAATTACGCCTTGACTGGAACTAGTATGAATAAACAGATTATCTTTCAGGTAAATTCCTACATGGTTTACGCGCTTTCTACTTCTGGAGGAGGAGAAGAACACTAGATCGCCTTCTTTTAATTTACTTTTAGAAATTCTATACGATTTGGAATATTGCTGTTGAGCACTTCTTGGTATTTTCTTGCGATATACCTTTTTATAGATATGTTGGGTAAAACCAGAGCAGTCAACTCCTATTTGTGTGTTTCCTCCCATGCGATGAGGAGTTCTAATCCATTTTGATGCTTCTATATAGAGCTTATGATTATCTTGCATATCAATATCAACCCCCAACTGAATTGCAGCTTTCGCCAAGGTTTGATAGTTATATGATGGTGTAATTGTATGGCATGAGCTTACTAAAAAAAGTAAGCCAAGTACAAGAGTAATTTCTACACTTTTTCTTATTTTATTCCTCTTCAACATTAAAATATTCCTCCAATTCTTTCTCTGCCATTTTATCTTGATTTTCCAGGTCTTTAATAATTATTCCCTTCTCAAGTAAAGCTATTCGTGAACTAATATCTATGGTATGGTTTAGGTTATGACTGGATATTAAGATTGTGGCATTTGTTTCTTCATTGTATTTCTTTAGAATTTTCTTTATTATGGATTGTGAGCTAGGGTCTAGAAAGTTAAAAGGCTCATCTAAAATAACAAGCTGTGGGTGATGAATCATAGCAGAGATAATTCCTATTTTCTGTTTATTACCTGCAGAAAAGTTGCGAATAAACTTTCCTTGTCCCATAATTTCATCATTCATAAAATGATTAAAATAAAGTAAACGTTCATCTACTTCTTCTTTACCTAAACCATACATTTTCCCTATGAAATAAAAAAACTCTTCCGGAGTTAAGTAATCAATTAAAAATGAGTTGTCAATGTACGATCCGGTAAATGTTTTCCACTGTTCACTTTCATTCACTTGTATGTTGTTCAGTGAAATGTAACCTGTGTCTGCTTTTAATAAATCCAACATCAAACGGAACAATGTTGTTTTTCCTGCTCCGTTATTTCCTACTAATCCTAAAATCTCACCTTCTGCCAATTCATAGGAGTCAATAGATAACGCAATTTTATCTCCAAAGCTTTTAGTTATATTATTTATAGTAATCATTTTATCCTTCTTTTGTATTTCTAAATTCGTTCATGTTTTCATACCTACGCTTCATAAAGCGGATATAGATGTTTTTAATCCATAGATTGGAGGTTACGATAAACAGTAAGCCAATGATTAAAAATAGCCATAAACTATATGTTTCATCCCAAAATGTTTGAGCCAGAGAATAAAAAGCTAAAGGAATGAAAAAGGCACACATACTGACTAATGTTTGTATCCCGGTAGAGCTTTGTCGGCCACTTACAGTGGTATTAAGTGGAATAGTTTTTGTATTATATACTGCCAATTGGAAAAGGAAAAAATAGACAAATCCACTAGTGAAAAAACCAAATGAAAACAACTTTAAGAGTGTAATCTTTCCCATTACTACCGCTGGAATCATCAGTATAAAAGGAATTAGTGTACCCAAACTATAAACTAAATATTTAGCTTTTAACAAGTTGAGAACCGATTCCTTCCGTGTCATGAGGCCATCCATATAATTTCCTTCGTAACTCATAATATAGGTCAAAATAACCGTTCCAAAAGAGATAAAGGCATATAAAGCGATAAAATTGCTCATAAAAGCTCCATCATAAGCAGGAGTAAAGCTGATTAAGGCAGAAAAGAGAACTACCACTATAGCTATGGTGCGTAGCGATGTACGACATCGTTTATTGCGTAGTAATAGTTTTAGTTCCAGACGCATAAACTCTCCAATTTCTCCAAATTTTTCCAAATAACTATACGATGAGATACTTAATACTTTGGTAGTGTCTTGCGATTTACTAGTCTCTGAGTAGATCAGTTTGCTTACAACATACCTATTAACTAAAAAGAGTAACACAATGCCAAGAATAACGAGTAAGAAAACCCAAAGTTTACCCTCAATTAAATAGTCTCCAAACGCACGGAAGAAATACCCCACAGGACTTTCATCGGGAAGGAAAATGAGTAAAGCTAATCCTGCGTAAAAAATGAGAGGAAGCAGTATCCAAAAAAGGTTTTCACTAATCAGCAGTCTACACAACTGATACCAATAGTTATTCATAACAAGTAACAACCATATTCCTAAGTTATAGAGCAAAACACCAGACAATCCATAATAAGTAGTCACGGTGAACAGGCTAAAGGGAATAAAGAAAAATAGCCAAAAGAAGTTTATAAAATGAGGAATGGAACGCAACAGCAAGAAATTTATCACTTGTTTTCTAGGAATAGGTAATAATAAATAAGGAGTAATTTCCTGTGTAGGCGGTTTCTGTATAGGGAAACGCATTAAGAAGTCTATACTTAGTATGACAGGTAAAGCCATATTTAATAGCTGATAGGCTTCAAAGTTAATGGTTGCTTTTTTTAGGGAAAAAGCCAACATGGTTCCCATAAAAATAAGATAGGCTACCCAAAAGAGTGCTCCAAAGACGAGGAAGAACTGTGCAAAGCGGTTCTTCTCGTACATTGGGTTTCTTTGAGCAGCTAACTTATTGTGCTTTCTTAAATCATTAAATAATGACCAAATCATAATGAATCAGAGTAAACTATTATTCAACTTCTTTTTGAGGGCTTACCATAGTTACTTCAATTCGGTTGCCTTGCTTGAACATCATTTCAGCAAAATCCTGAATGTCTTTTGATGAAATTTGTTCCAGTATTTCATCGTAATTTTGATGCATATTTACATTAGATACGGCAAACTCATCCATCACACCTAACCAATAGCCATTTTCTTTTAGGTTCTCTTTGTGTTTCTTCTGCATAAACTCTTTTACCTTTTGTAGGTTTTCAGCTGAAGGACCATTCGCTATTAGTTTTTCTATTTCGGTAAAAATAATTTGTACTAATTCCTCTTTTTTATTAGGATCAGTATCGAAAGATATTTGTAATACGAATTTTTCCTCTGGATATTTTTGTAATGATCCACCTACACCAACGCCATAAGTTCCTCCGGCCTCTTCTCTCACTTTCTCAGTAAATATAATGTCTAGAATTTGGTCGGTAACACTTAACAGCAATTTGTTTTTTAGTGTATAAGAACATTTTCCATTGTAGTATAAAAAGACAGTAGATTTAGGCGTTTCTTGTTCTTTTATAAAAACGTTTTCATACATTCCCTGGCGGGCTTTAAGTCCGTTATCTTTGAATGTTTCTTTTCGTTGAATAGCTGGTAAGGCTCCTAAATACTGAGTAATTAATGGTTTAACTGAATCAATATCTATGTTCCCTACAAAGAAGAAGGTAAAATCACTGGCATCTTTGAAACGGTCATTATACATCTCCAACACCTTATCATAATCAATTTTGCTAATATCATCGGCTTTGATTCGTTTAGTTCGTGGATGTGACATATAGATGGCCTGTTGTAAGGTATCAATCAACGCACTTGTTGGATGCATTTCCTGATTACGAAGTACGGCTTCAGTTCTTTTTTTGTAAGAATTAAATGCTTCAATATCTTTACGGGGTTGAGTAAATGTTAGATAAGTCAACTGCATCAAGGTCTCAAAATCTTGAGGGGAACAGAAACCGGTTACTCCTTCTGTTTTATCACCAATAAAAGATGAAACGGATGCACGCTTACCGGCCAGTACTTTTTCTAGATCTATTTTAGAGAAATTACCTAATCCACCAACACCTACAACTTCATCTAACACTTTGATGTTTATCATTTCGCTATTAGGGAATAATGAGCTACCTCCAAAACTAATCGCTTTCATCTGTACTTCATCTGCTTTGAAATCAGTATTTTTCAATACAACTCTTACGCCATTACTCAATGTTAGTACTTTGGCATCCCAGTTGCTGTCCTCAACTTCACTAACTATCATTCCGGCCTTTGGCAAAGAAGAGAGTAGGGGTTCATCAGAAACTGTATCCTCGTATGGAGTCAACTCTTCTACTTGTGATTGTTGGATTAAAGAAACTAGATCCTGCTCTGTAGGAAATACCAATCCCTCTTTTTCAGGGCCAAATAATGCCAATGCTTTATTGTTTTCGGAAACAAGTGCCTTCATCGCTTCATTAATGACTTCCAAAGGTAAATTGGGAGCTACTTGATTCATAAGCGAATATTCATTTTCTATGCCGGGAATAGGCTCGTTATCTAGGAAATGACGTACATAGCTGTTTACATACGCTTCATTTTTCGTTTTATCTCTTTCGGTATATGCAGATTCCAACGCTCTTAAATAATCGGCTTTTGCACGTACATACTCTGATTCAGTAAAACCAAAGGTTGCAGCACGTTGAATTTCTCGTAGAAGAGTTTGAATGCCCTCTTGGATATGATCTTCACTACATATAGTGATTCCGGTAAATGCACCTTTTGTCTTTGCAGCAAAAAAGTCGCTATCGTAGGTCGATGCATAGATAAAAGGAGGATTTTCAGTCTGTGTAAGTTCAGTTAATCGTGCATTAAGCATTGATGAAATTAAATCATTAGCATAATCCAAAACTAAATAACTCATATCATTCTTTAGCTCTCTAGGATAGGCTTCGTGTTTATTGAAGAACAGTGCTTGTGTAGTCGTTTGCTCCTTGTCTTGATATACTAAAACCTGAGGTTCTTCATTATCTCCAATAGGGTAATAAATGCGTTCAAGAGCATCGGCCGATGGTGCAGCGATAGAGGAGAATTGTTCTTTAATCTTTTTCTCTATTTGATCCACATCGATATCACCTACTATAACAAGACCTTGTAAATCGGGACGATACCAGTCTTTATAATAATCTCTAAGCACCTGATAGTCGAAATTCATAACTACATCCATACTTCCTATTGGAAGGCAGTCTTCATATTTTGTGTCTTTATATAATACAGGTAGTAATTTTTCTTGGAATCGTTGAGTGGCATTCATACGAGTTCTCCACTCTTCTTGAATTACTCCACGTTCACTGTCGATCTCTTTTTCATCCAATAATAAGCTATTGGACCAATCGTGTAAAATTAATAAACAAGAGTCTATTGCACCTTCGCGTGTTACCGGTACATTCGATATGTTGTAAACCGTTTCATCTATCGAAGTGTAGGCATTGAGGTTTTCTCCAAACTTCACACCGATAGTCTCTAAATACTCAATGAGTGTGTTACCGGGGAAATGAGTTGTTCCGTTAAAACACATATGTTCCAAAAAGTGAGCCAATCCACGTTGCTCCGGCTTTTCTTGTATGGAACCCACTTTTTGAGCTATATAAAAGTCAGCTCTGTTTTCCGGTAATTTATTGTGTCGGATGTAATAAGTCAAGCCATTCTCCAGCTTTCCTATGCGAACAGCAGGATCAGTAGGAATGGTAAATTGAGCATAAGCCAGCCAACTGAAAAGGCAGCTAGACAATATCAATGTTATACGTCTTAAGTTTTGCATATACTTTTGTTTTTATTTTGAACAGAAAACTCCATACAGAATAGAGTCAGTGAGTTATCTTCACTTCTCTATCAAGGTACGGAGCTTATTTATGAATTAATTATTTATTTATAGCTTGTCTGATAGCTACCAGGCGGGTTAATAAACCTTCTAGTAGATCAAGCTTTAACATATTAGCACCATCACTTTTAGCTACCGAAGGGTCTTCGTGAGTCTCAATGAATAAACCGTCCACTCCAACAGCCACACCGGCTTTAGCCACCGTTTCAATGAGTTGGGGCATTCCCCCTGTCACACCTGCTTCTTGGTTGGGTTGTTGCAAAGAGTGTGTAACATCTAACACTACAGGGTAATTAAAGGCTTGCATTTCAGGAATACCACGATAATCAATCACTAAATCTTGATAACCAAAGGTAGTGCCTCGTTCAGTAACCATAATGTTTTTATTACCGGTTTCTTCCACTTTATTGATAGCAAAACGCATTGATTTAGGTGATAAGAATTGTCCTTTCTTTATGTTGACTATTTTACCTGTTTTCCCTGCTGCAATGAGTAAATCAGTCTGGCGACTTAAAAAAGCAGGAATCTGAAGCACATCTACATATTCAGCAGCTAATACTGCCTCTTCCGGCGAGTGAATATCTGTTACCGTTGGAACGTTAAAAGTATCACCTACTTTCTTTAGAATTTCCAACGCTTTTTTATCTCCAATACCTGTAAAGGAATCCAGACGTGAGCGATTTGCTTTTCTATACGACCCTTTGAATATATAAGGAATCTCTAACTTATTGGTTATCTCTACAATGCGTTCTGCAATGCGTAAAGCCATTTCTTCCCCTTCAATAACACAAGGTCCTGCCAAGAGGAAAAAGTTGTTTTTGGGGTTATCTATAAGTTGTTTCATATAATGAAGAATTTAATTTATAGTTTAATAAACAAATATACTCTTTTCTATAACAGTTCTAAGACAATCTCTACTTTTTTTGGCATCGGTAGTTCTGCATCAATCCAATGAATATCAAACCCTTTCCTTTCCATTCGTCTAAACCAAGTCATCTGTCGTTTGGCAAACTGATGAATGGCTATCTCCAGTTGGTTAAACATTTCCTCGTAAGTTAGCTCTCCTATGATGTGTTGGGTAACAAACTTGTATTCCAATCCGTAATAAATCAAATCTTCGGGCGATAATCCGGTAGACAATAAACGTTCTACCTCTTCAATCATCCCTTCTTCCATGCGCTCTTTCAGTCGTTTGCTTATCTTTTCTCTTCTTAAGTCCCGATCAATATCTACTCCAATAATTAAGCTGTTGATTGTTGGGAAACCTCGCTCCGGGAGTTTTTCCTGAAGATAATATCTTTCAATCTCAATGGCACGAATGGCACGATTCACTGTGTCAATATCGGTGGTGTTATGTAATGTTTTGTATTGGCTTAAAATTTGTGCTAATTCATCTAGTGATTTGTTTTTTAATTCTTTTCGTAGCTCTTGGTTTTTAGGCACTTGAGCCAACTGATAGCTGTCGAGTATGGATTCCAAATAGAGACCAGAACCACCACATAGGATAGGGGTTATATTCTTTTCTTTGAGTGGTTCATATACTTTGAGAAAATCGCGTTGGTATTCGTAAATACTATATTTATATCCCGGCTTCACAATATCTATTAAGTGATAGGGGATTGGTTTACCATGTACTGTATAATCCACCAGGTCTTTTCCTGTTCCAATATCCATACCCTTGTAAATCTGTCGGGAGTCAGCACTAATGATTTCAGTATTTAGTTCATAGGCTAGGTGAGAGGCAAAAGTTGTTTTTCCGGAGGCGGTAGGACCTAAGATGGTTATTAAATCATATTTCATTTTTATGCTATTGTTTACAGGGTTATTATTCTATAAACAAAGATATATAAATTAAAGAGGGATATCGGATTTGGTTGTTCTTTTATCTAAAAGAAGTATTATAGAAAACTATTTAATTTCTCTTTTCTTCTTGATAAAAAAAGCTATGGTAAATCCAAGGAAATAATATTTTGAGTAAAGATGATTATTAGAATACCTTCTAATGAGAGTCTTCATTTTTTTTCATTGCCAAAAAACGAAGCAAAAAAGCTAGTACTTCAGGTTCAATCTTTTTAGAAAAGTTTTGTTAGAAAACTATTTATTCAATTTCTCTTTTTCTCCTTAATGCTAGCTTTTTTCTTGATAAAAAAAAGCTATGGTAAATCCAAGGAAATAATATTTTGAGTAAAGATGTTTATTAGAATACCTTCTAATGAGAGTCTTCATTTTTTTTCATTGCCAAAAAAACGAAGCAAAAAAAGCTAGTACTGCTCGTTTTCAGCTAACTCCGAGCACTGAAAGCTAAAAGAGAACAAACTCGCTTCGCTCAAACAGTGTTCTCTTTCTTCACGCTTTCAGCACTCTCCGTCTTCACGCTGAAAACAAGATGTACAGGAGTAGGAATGGTTCTGCTCCCTCACTCTTTAATGGCTTTTACAAAATCGCACAGGGGAAGTTCGTATTATTGCTTGCTCACTCACAACATTAAGTCTAACATTATAAATACTAGAGAAAGCAACTTACTCATAAAAGGAAGAACAAGAGAAGAAACGAATGTCATTTCGTTCAAAGCGTTAAGAAAAAGGGTACAGTTATCCGTAAAGAAGCATAAGCTGTTTGAGCGAAGCGAGTTCTTATGCTTTAGGATAATTGTACCCTTTTTTAGCTTTGAATGAACAGACTTGATCTTTT
>CAZGUI010000019.1:0-37367 GCA_964528875.1 uncultured Bacteroides sp.
TAATTTAAAATAAAGTGTTATTTTGTTTTAAGCATTTCTCTTGATAAAGTTCCTTATAAAAATAAAAAAAGCCACAATGGATAAAGTGAGATGAAGTATTCTTATAAATGAAATAAATATTTATCCGTTTTCCTTCCTTTGGAAAAAAGGGCCTATAGTTTGTTGTATAGGTGATTTAAAGAGGAAAAAAGCATTCTATTCCCGACTAAAAAAACAGATAAATCTTTAGAAATAGTTTAATTAAAGAAATACTTCTTTAATCCTTTGCCAAATAAAGGTATTTCCTCTATTTTTGTGTTAATAAATATAACTAATAAGCACCTTTTCTAGATAATTATCAATAAATCAATTAAATAATTAAAATCAATCATCTATGTGGTTAATTAATTCATCTGTAGGAAGGAAAGTGGTTATGAGTATTACAGGGCTCGCACTTATCCTTTTTTTAACGTTTCACATGTCGATGAACTTAGTGGCAATCTTCTCCGAGAGTGCATACAATTTAATTTGTGAGTTTCTTGGAGCAAATTGGTATGCCTTAGTGGGTACCCTGGGATTAGCAGCTTTGTTTATTCTTCACATTTTTTATGCAATTTGGCTGACTTTACAAAACCAAAAAGCACGTGGTAGTGAAAAATATGCCGTTTATAATCGTAATAAAAAAGTGGAGTGGTCATCCCAAAACATGTTTGTTTTAGGACTTGTAGTTGTTTTAGGTTTAGGACTACATTTATTTAACTTTTGGTATAACATGCAATTCCAAGAAATAATTGGAAATCATACTGTTTCCTTAGGTGGAACTACTTTTGCTGTTACTGATGGTGCCGGTTTTATTCAATATACTTTTACCCAACCATTATATGTTGTATTGTATGTAATTTGGTTAATTGCCTTATGGTTACACTTAAATCATGGTTTTTGGAGTGCTTTACAATCTCTGGGATGGAGTAATGATGTATGGTTTAAGCGTTGGAAAGTGACTTCTACAGTTTATACTACGCTGTTGATTCTAGGATTTGCTTCTGTCATGGTAGTATTTTTTGTTAAATCATTGATGTAAAATCGATTCAAGGATATTATTTCAACTCTTTAAAAATTGTATACTAAGATTATGACTAAAATAAATTCAAAGATTCCACAAGGCCCATTGGCTGATAAATGGACAAATTATAAAGCATCACAAAAACTTGTAAATCCAGCAAATAAAAGACGTCTTGACATTATTGTTGTTGGAACAGGATTAGCAGGTGCTTCGGCTGCTGCTTCACTAGGTGAATTAGGTTTTAATGTTTTGAACTTCTGTATTCAAGACTCTCCTCGTCGTGCACACTCTATTGCAGCTCAAGGAGGTATTAATGCAGCGAAAAATTATCAAAACGATGGCGATTCAGTTTATCGTTTGTTCTATGATACTATTAAAGGTGGCGATTATCGTTCAAGAGAGGCTAACGTTTATCGTTTAGCTGAGGTTTCTAATGCCATTATTGATTTGTGTGTAGCTCAAGGAGTTCCTTTTGCTCGTGAATATGGTGGTACTTTAGCTAACCGTTCATTTGGTGGAGCACAAGTATCTCGTACTTTTTATGCTAGAGGTCAAACGGGACAACAGTTATTATTAGGAGCGTACTCTGCATTGAGTCGTCAAATAGCTAAAGGAACCGTAAAACTATACACCCGTCATGAAATGATGGACGTGGTTCTTGTAGATGGTAGAGCACGTGGTATCATTGCTCGTGATTTAATTACAGGTGAATTACAACGTTTTGCGGCTCATGCAGTGGTTGTAGGTACAGGAGGATATGGCAATGCGTTCTTCTTATCTACCAATGCAATGGAGTCTAACGGGTCTGCTGCTATCCAATGCTATAAGAAAGGAGCTCTTTTTGCTAATCCTTGTTTTGCTCAAATTCACCCTACCTGTATTCCTGTTCATGGTGATAAGCAGTCTAAATTAACTTTGATGTCTGAATCGTTACGTAATGATGGACGTATTTGGGTACCAAAGAAAAAAGAAGATGCCATAGCACTTCAAAAAGGAACGAAAAATGCAAATGATATTCCTGATGAGGATAGAGATTTCTATCTAGAGCGTCGTTATCCTGCTTTTGGAAACTTAGTTCCTAGAGATGTGGCTTCTCGTGCAGCAAAAGAACGCTGTGATGCCGGCTTTGGTGTTAACAACACGGGGCTTGCTGTTTTCTTAGACTTTAAATATGCTATTGATCGTTTAGGAAAAGATGTGGTAGCCGATCGTTATGGTAACTTATTCGATATGTATGAGGAGATTACTGACGTAGATCCATATACAAATCCAATGATGATTTTCCCTGCTATCCATTATACCATGGGTGGACTTTGGGTGGATTATGAATTAATGACTAACATCCCCGGACTATTTGCCATTGGTGAGGCTAACTTCTCCGATCACGGTGCTAACCGTTTAGGTGCATCTGCATTGATGCAGGGTTTAGCTGATGGTTATTTCATATTACCTTATACCATACAAAATCATTTATCCGATCAAATTCAAGTACCAAGATTCTCTACTGACTTAAAAGAGTTTGAGGAAGCTGAGAAACAAATCATGGCTACAATGAATAAGATTAAAGCTGTTAATGGTAAGCATTCGGTAGACCATATTCATAAAGATTTAGGTCATGTGATGTGGGATTTTGTTGGAATGTCTCGTACAAAAGAATCTTTAGAGAAAGCAATCGTTGAACTAGAGAGGGTACGAAAAGATTTCTGGAGTAATGTTCGTGTTCCCGGTGAAGTGAACGACTTAAATATTGAACTTGAAAAAGCTCTTCGTTTAGCTGATTTCATTGATGTGGGTATCTTAATGGCTTATGATGCTTTGAATCGTAAAGAATCATGTGGTGGTCATTTCCGTGAAGAATATCAAACTCCTGAAGGAGAAGCTCTTCGTGATGATGCAGAATTTAACTATGTGGCTTGTTGGAAATATACAGGCAGTGATTCTGCTCCTGAGATGATAAAAGAACCTCTTGATTATGAGTTCATTAAGGTAGAAACACGTGACTATAAATCTTAAAAAACGAAAAAAATGGATAATACTATAAATTTTACGCTAAGAGTTTGGCGCCAAAGAGGTCCTAAAGTAAAAGGGGCTTTTGAAAATTTCGAAATGAAAGATATTCCAACAGACTCTTCTTTCTTAGAGATGTTAGATATCTTGAACGAACAATTAATTAATGATGGCAGAGAACCTGTTGTTTTCGACCATGATTGTAGAGAAGGTATTTGTGGAATGTGCTCGCTATATATTAATGGTCGTCCTCATGGTCCAAAAGGTGGAGTTACCACGTGTCAGGTTTATATGAGAAGCTTTAAGTCAGGAGATGTAGTTACTGTAGAGCCATGGCGTTCAGCTGGTTTCCCTGTAATTAGAGACTTAATGGTAGATCGTTCTGCTTATGATAAAATTATTCAGGCAGGAGGTTACATTAACGTAAATACCGGTGGTACACCCGATGCAAATAATATTTTAGTACCTAAAGATATTGCAGAGAAGTCTATGGATGCTGCTTCTTGTGTAGGTTGTGGTGCATGTGTTGCTGCTTGTAAAAATGGTTCGGCGATGCTGTTTGTTTCAGCTAAAATGAGTCAATTGAACTTGTTACCACAAGGTAGAGCTGAGGCTGCACGTCGTGCAAAAGCAATGGTATCAAAAATGGATGAGTTGGGATTTGGTAACTGTACCAACACTCGTGCTTGTGAAGCAGAGTGTCCTAAACAGATTACTATCAGTAACATTGCTAGATTGAACCGTGACTTCATCAAAGCAAAAGTAAAAGACTAATAAAGTCTAGTTTAATTATACTTAAAAAAGGGATATCTATGGATGTCCCTTTTTTAATGAAAAAGTCTTTTTTTGTTTGTACTTATAAAAAACCAATTATTACCCCCATATTTTCTTTGTTAATCTTTATTTTTATACCTATAATAATTTATATATAATGAGAAAGATTAACTTTTTAACCTTATGTGTATTTCTGTTTTTCTATTTCCAAAAGCTTAATGCACAAGTAAATTATACTTCTTTAGATTCCTCTCAGCCTATTCAGTTTTTAGGTGATCGCGTGATTTTTAATGATGAAGAGATCGTTTTAGGGGCAAAAACTTTTTTTGTTGATGCCCAGCTCTCTGATGAAAAGATAGCAAGTTCTTCGTATGTGTTTAATGACTTTAATGAGGCCTCTTTACATTTTACTGATGGTACAGAGTCAGAGCCAATGAGAGTTTATATTGCTCCTTATGTTTATTGGATTGATGATCCCGATGATCCAACCATACGTGTGGGGAAGGATGGTAGAGAGCCCTTTGGACTAGTTGTTAAATGTGCTAATCTTCATATCATAGGATTAAACTCCAATCCAAAGAATGTGATACTTGCTTCGAATAGAGGACAAACACAAGGAGCTATAGGCAATTTTACCATGTTTGATTTTTGGGGTGATGGATTGGTTGTGAAGAATCTGACTCTTGGAAATTACTGTAATGTTGATTTAGAGTATTCATTAAACCCTAAGCTTGGTAGAAAGAAAAGGATGAGTGCTACCACGCAAGCTCATTTGGCGTATTGTCATGGAGATAAGATTTTAGCTGAAAATGTTCACTTTATCAGTCGCTTAAATATGAACCCCTTAAATGGTGCAAGACGAATTCTTTTCAATGAATGTTACATGGAGTGCACGGATGATGCATTAACCGGAACGGGTGTTTATTTGAATTGCTCTTTGTCTCTGTATGGTCAGAAACCTTTTTGGAGAAGTGATATGGGAGGTGCAATATTCTTGAACTGTGACTTTTTTATTAAGCATGAAAATAACAGACAGTATTTCTGTAAGTCTGTAGGTCCATTAAGTCTTATTGATTGTCGCTTTCAGACTAATAAGGATGTTTATATTGGTTGGACGCAGACTCCTACCGATTGGTTGCGTTGTTATCAATATAATGTTACGCTTAATAATGAACCATACATTATAGGCAATGAGAAATTGTATAATACAATAGCTTTAGATTCATTGAATCTGTTAAATGCTTACCGAATTGAAGTAGATGGAAAAGAGGTATATAATACCTATAACTTGCTAAGAGGTGAAGATGATTGGGACCCTTTGGCAACAAAAAAGATAATTGGAAATCAAGAAAAACAACAGAAAAAGAATTTAAGCTGTATTGGAACTAACCTCGCCATAGAACCCTTGACGGCATCTATCCAAACGGGAAATCAACCGTTGAAGTTGACAGCAACAATAAAGAGACATTGTAATTTTGAAATGAAAGACTCTTCTGTAAAATGGAAAGTGTCTTCCGGTGATGAGAAGGAGGTTCAATTAACTATACTAAATGATAGAGAGTGTATTATTGATGCATTGAATTCAAGTGACGAAACAAAGCTTATTTCTGTTATTGCTTATACAGATGATGGGCTGGAATGTGGAACAGAAATTACTGTGATTCCAAACTATTTAGAGGCTCCTTCTTTTATAACTCCTCCAACATTGAGAATCTCTAAAGGGCTGGCTACTGTGGATTATCTATTGGATCTAAAAGAGCGAAAAGATCAATCTTTAATCACTTGGTATAGATGTGATAACTCTAAAGGAATCAATAAAACACCAGTTGCTGTCTCCCGCTTAAACTCTCCTAAATACACCTATTCGTTAAAGAAGGAAGATGTGGGCTATTATATAATAGCTGTTGTTGAACCTAAACATATCCGAAGCTTACCCGGGGAATCGAAAATGATAGTTTCTAAATCTTCAATAAAGGAGAATCAGGTGTATCATACAGGTATATTAGAAACAGATTTCAAGGATTTTCCAACAAGTAATCAAACCTTATTAATTCCCGGTTTCTGGACTGTAGATGGTTATAAACCATCAGATACCGCTGAATATGATTGGGAGGTGTTTCCTGATAAAGATTATTGGGTTTATGGAAAGGGAATCAATGGTTCACTAGGTAGTGGGTTGTTACAGATTCAAAGAGGTGCACGTATGTTATATACTCCATTGGATGCAAACTATGGAGATATGGAAGTTCTTCTTAACGTTGACCCAAGTAAAACGGCAGGTCAAGGGTTTGGCAGTGCAACCGGCCAATATTTGGATGTGTATATAAAGTTTGATACTTATACCTTAACAGGTTATGCTTTGAGAATTATACGTACCACAAAATACAGCAATGCGGTTGATTTTGTTTTAATGCAGTATGATAATGGAAAGACAAAAGCTATAAGTGAACCTGTTTCTTCTGTTTGTTATCGTACGGATTGTACCATCAAATTAAAGATCGAAGAAAACAAGTTTACTGCATGTGCTGAAACTACGACTCCGGTAACCATACCTCCTGCTCATCCCGAATTAAAAGAAAAGGTCTTTCTTGAGGCAGATGTAGCTGCGAATGGGTTTGGTGGAACAGGAATTCAACATACAGGTACGTGTGGAGAAAGTGCAACTATGTTACATTCTTTAAAGGTTGAGTGGGAGTAAATAAAACTCATTTGAATGGTAATTCTTAGGTTTTCTATGTTTATCGAAATTTCTTAATCGGATATTCTTTTATTTCTTCTCAAAAATAGGGGATAGTGAGACAAAAAAGACAATTTTATAACTTGTTCTTTTGTCGGTCTTATACCCAATGCCCTTCGGTCCTAGACCGAGCACCCTTCAGTCCTAGACCGACAGACCTTCGGTCCTAGACCGATAAATACCCCACTCACAAGCCTTGAAAGCAAAGGGGAAAATAAAGGATAAATTTTTATTTGCAAAATGTTTTCTCTATTGAAGGTCTGCTGTAGTATTAGTGAATAAAGTAAGTTGTGATAAAATAAGTATTCGTGTGTTTAGTGATTTAATGATGCATAATTGCAACTGTTGAATAGATGATTAAAGCTTCCCTTAATTATGTCGTTAGGTAAAATGAGTATCTTATTTAATGGTGATGGAAGTATGAAAGGAAACCTGAAATGCTGCCTAAATCCTACTTTCGATAGTCTTTGTTTATTGCTAAAGTCTGTAGGTTAGTATAGCCAGATTAATGGGTTCCTTACAGGTAAATTCCTTTCTACTTCATAGATCTCTGTGTCATGGCTTAATTCTGCCCATAGGTTGAAATAATCAATGTTACTATATGCTTTAGCTGCAAAAATGAGTGCTGGTTGAGCCACGGGCCAATCATCCCAATACATCACATCTTGAGGATAAGTCCACGAAGTTTTATCTTTTATGTAAGGATACATAAATTCAATACCTTTTTTTATACCTAAGTCGGTAGGGGTGGAATAAGTCCACAAGTTGTCTTCGGGAGTAGAAAGTATTTGGCATATAGTACTCAGGGCATCCAGATTGAATAGAGAATATCCATAAGGTTTGGTCCTTTTTAGCTCCAAAGGAAAGCTACCATCACTAGCCATTTGTTTCAATAGAATGTTTTTGTATCTGTCTTTACAGAAATCAAGCATTTGCTCATTCTTCGTTAGTTTAGCAAAGGAGGCAACCTGCATCACCCAACAAGTTCCGTGGTTATTCTTTTCATTCATTTCATCAATTCCATTAGGGTGAGTTGTTAACCATGTTATATAGTCTGTGAACCACTCTTTCACCTTAATCAAATTAACTTTGTCAACAGAAGAAGCTTTTTCCATACATAATATCGCTTGAGCTACTTCCATTAAATGAATGGTATCAATAATTCCTATACCTCTTCCTGTGGTTCTGCCTTTAATGGCTTGTGCATATATTAAATTTGGATTCATCTTTGTCAATTCGTCCGTGAACCATGCATTAATGTGAATAAATGCTTGTGTAGCATACGTCGCATCTTCTGTAATCAGATAAGCTGAAGCTAGTGATCCAACAATTTTACTAAAGCGTATCATTGCTGTTCTGTGTTCTATGAAATTGTCCGGATTTGTTTCTCCGTCTTTACGAATGTAAGACCCCTCAGGATCGTCCGGATTGGGCCACCAATAATCTCCTTCTGAATAGAAATCGTGTTTGTTTCCGGAACTTCTATCACAAAGAAATGAAGTTATTGTTTGAGGCTCTTGCATCATAGCCCATTCTGCTTTTTTTAATATCGTTTCTTTTAAAATAGATGCTGTATCTGCATTCCAATTTTGTTTGTTGATGCACGAATAGGTTAGGAGAAGAATAGCTGAAATAAGTAGTGTGAAGGAAGTTTTTTTGTTCGTCATGAGTCTGGTTTTCTTTTTGTGTTGTTTTGTGCTTTTACCTTCTAACTATTTGATTTATATAATTTTCTTTATTTAGAATCGCATCATCCAATATTGGGTAAACTTTTGAATTCTTCGTTGTTTATTCGATAAAAATACTAAAACGTTTTGTCTCCTTGCTAAACCTAGTAAGGAATCTTTGACAGGTGTTGATTTTCGTCTTTTTGTTAGGAGGATGATAGGTTGATAGAATATAGACTCATAGAGTAATCTCTTTTTATACCAATTCATATTGTCCACCTGCTAACACTCTAATTAATCCTTTCATCTCTAATGAAAACAAAAAAGAATGAAGTTGTTGGATAGATATATGTGTTTCTAACAGCAAGTTGTCCAACTGTACTTTCCCTTGTTGTCTTAATGTTTTTACTATCAGTTGTTCAGAAGGTGTTAAATCAGAAAAAAGATCTTGTTGAAAAGGTTCGGACTGTTTTCTATGATTATATAATGTATTCCATTGCATAAATTGAGTCAAATCTTTGGCAGAAGTGATGAGTGTGGCTTTATTCTGTTTAATCAGTCCATTGCACCCTTCTGAGTAAATGTCTGAAGTACGTCCGGGAAAAGCAAAACAATCTCTGTTATAATCGTTAGCTAAATTAGCAGTAATGAGAGCACCCCCTTTGGATGTAGATTCCACAACAATAGTAGCATCACTCATCCCCGCTATAATTCGATTACGACTGACAAAATTGTAACGTTCGGGTTCAGTGTTAGAACTAAACTCCGTGATAACTCCACCTTGGTTGAGCATTTCTATGGCTGTTTTTCTATGTTGAGATGGATAAATGCGGTCAAGTCCATGTGCAAGAACTCCTACAGTAGGGAAATTCAGTTTCAAGGCTGATTGATGAGAGGCAATATCAATACCAAAAGCCAAGCCACTAATAATAAGTGTGTTAGGGAGGATTTCTTTTAATTCCTTTAAGAAATCAAAACATAACTGTCGTCCATATTGTGTAGATCTACGTGTACCCACCATACTGATGACATGATGGGCGTTTAAATCGCAGTTGCCTTTAAAAAAAAGAATAGGTGGAGCATCGTTGCATTCTTTTAATCGATAAGGGTAGGTGGGTGAAGTGTAAGGTATGCATTGAATGTTGTGTTCTTGTATAAATTGAAATTCTTTCTCAGCTTCTTCTTGTGGTGTTTTTGAAAGTAGTGAATCTAGTAGTTTAGTACCAATTTGTAGGTTGGATGATTTTAGTTTGTCAAGTGAGGAGTATATACCCTTAGCAGAACCAATAGTGTCTATTAATTTTTTGCCGGTGTTTGCCCCTACTAAAGGAGTTTTAGTTAAAGCAATACTGGCAATAATCTCTTCTTCGTCAATCATGATTTATGTATGGGGCAAATGCTTCGTCGAAAAGTGAACTGTGTGCAAGCTTTCCATGAACTAAACAAACAGTTTCAACGGTAGCACGTATGACTAATTTATTATCCGATTTTCTAAAAATGTCTTGATGAAAAACATATTTTATGCCTTCTTTACTTAAATGAAGTTTAGAGAGGTAGTGATCTCCACTAGTAAGTGGAGTCTTAAACGCCATTGTAGCTCTAGCAACTACAGGGTCAACACCTTGGTTGTGAAGTTCAGAAATGTTTATATTCATGGTATCTAAAAACTCATGGCGTGTGTGCTCCAGATAGTGCAGATAGTTAGCATGATTCACAATTCCTTGTAAATCACACTCATAATCTCTGACCTTCATTTCTAATTCAAAAATATATTTAGCCATTGGAATCAGTATTTATTCTATTATACGATTTTCTATAGTATGTGCGGGAACGATCTTATACAATTTATCATTAGGTCTGATTTTAGTTTCCATCTTTATGGAGAAACTATCTCCTTTTTTTACCTGTTGAACCGGTTTTAAGTCGACTCTAGGTTCTTCTATAACTGCATAGATGGCACCGGTAGTAGGCCCTGTGATTAAAATTTTATCACCTTCTTGTAATTCTCCCGATTGCATCTTAAATTCTGCAACCTCAATATTTGTAAAGTATTTAACACCTTTTCCTACATAGACTTTACGCTCAGAGGCTTCTGATCCGTAGTTTTTGCTCCATTCTCCCAGTCGTTGTCCCAAATAATAACCATCCCAGAAACCACGATTGAAAACTGTTTTTAGTCGTTCATTCCAAACTTCAATTTTATCGTCGGTAAAGTCATCGTTTAAATAAGCTTGGATGGCTTCTTTGTAGCACGTTACCACAGTTTTAACGTACTCAGGTCCACGAGCTCTACCTTCAATTTTGAACACACGCACTCCGGCATCGATCATTTTATTCATGAAATGAATGGTTTTCAAATCTTTGGGAGACATGATATATTCATTATCTACCTCCAGCTCTGCACCTGTATCTTTATCGGTAACACTGTAGGCTCGTCTGCATATTTGCATGCAAGCTCCACGGTTGGCCGAGTGATTCATCTCGTGTAAAGAAAGGTAACATTTACCCGACACAGCCATGCAAAGAGCACCATGACAGAACATCTCTATACGAATGAGTTCTCCATTAGGACCACATATATTTTCCTCTTCAATCTGCTTGTGTATCTGGTGAACTTGTTCAAGATTTAATTCTCTTGCTAGTACAACAACATCGGCAAATTGAGCATAAAAGCGCAAAGCATCAACATTGGTAATGTTTAATTGAGTGGAAAGATGAACTTCTTGGCCAATGGAACGAGCATAAAGCATAACAGATACATCACTCGCAATTATTGCTGATATATTTGCTTTCTTAGCAGCATCTACAATGGTTTTCATCAAATCTCTGTCTTCATCGTAAATAATCGTATTTACTGTCAGATAACTTTTAATGCCTTTTTCATCACAGGTGGCAGCAATTTCAGCCAAGTCTTCTATGGTAAAGGTTTTGGATGAGCGAGATCGCATATTTAAGTTCTCAATTCCAAAGTATATGGAATCGGCTCCCGCTTGTATGGCAGCAGCCAGCGATTCACGAGAACCTACGGGTGCCATAATTTCAAAATCTTTGATATTGTATTTCATTTCATTCGAATTTTTGTTTTAGATAAAAGAGGAGGTTTTTCTTGTACTTTATATAAAACTTCTATTGTTTTTATGCCTAACTCTCCTTTTCTTGTTACAAAGATAGGGTTTTTCCCTATTTTTGCAGTGTTAAATACAGTTCAAATTCGTTTTAACTAAAATAGGAGAGTGAGAATAAGAGATATTGATTTGGGAGAACTGCCGATTCTTTTGGCACCTATGGAAGATGTAACCGATGAAGCTTTTCGTTTGTTATGTAAGGAATTTGGAGCAGACATGGTTTATACTGAGTTTGTTTCGAGTGATGCATTGATTCGCTCCATCGAAAAGACCATGCGAAAGTTAAGCGTGAGCGATGAAGAACGTCCGGTTTCCATTCAGATTTATGGAAATGACGTTGAGACTATGGTCGAAGCGGCTAAAATAGTAGAAGAGGCACAACCTGATGTTCTTGATATCAACTTTGGCTGCCCTGTAAAAAAAATAGCAGGGCGAGGTGCAGGTTCGGGTATGTTGCGCAATATACCTTTAATGCTGGAAATTACCCGCGCAGTGGTGCATGCTGTTAAAATACCGGTTACAGTTAAAACTCGCTTAGGATGGGATGATGAAAGTAAGGTTATAGTTGACTTAGCCGAACAGTTACAAGATTGTGGTATCGAAGCATTGGCTATTCACGGTAGAACGCGAGCACAGATGTATAAAGGTGAAGCCGACTGGTCTTTAATTGGAGAAGTGAAAGAAAATCCACGTATGCACATTCCAATTATTGGAAATGGGGATATTATTTCTGCTCAAGGAGCAAAAGATGCTTTTGAGAAATACAATGTGGATGGAATTATGATTGGTCGAGGA
The DNA here is from genome assembly GCA_964528875.1 of uncultured Bacteroides sp. GTDB lineage: Bacteria > Bacteroidota > Bacteroidia > Bacteroidales > Bacteroidaceae > Bacteroides_E. The sequence goes on from CAZGUI010000019.1 coordinate 12,148, forward strand.
AGTGTAGGTCGCCCTTGGATTTTTAGTGAAGTGAAAGAATATCTTGCAACAGGTATCTTGCCTACACTGAAACCTTTTGATTGGTATCTTGATGTTTTGCGTAAACAAGTAACCAATAGTGTGGAGCGTATTGATGAAAGAAGAGGTCTTATTCATATGAGGAGGCATCTTGCAGCTACACCTTTATTTAAAGGTATTCCCGATTTTAGAGAAACTAGAATACAAATGCTTCGTACAGAATCTTTAGATGAACTGTTGAATATCTTTGATAATGTGAGTCAAAGGGTTGAGAAAGAAAATCTGTTCCCTTCTTCTTTATCTGATTTTCATTTAATGGATTAAAGTAGATTAGTTTGTAAACTGCTGATAAAAGAAAAGGGTGATTGACTAGTCAATCACCCTTTTTTATAGAATTGTAATTAGAAATCTAATTATAATTGTGGACCTGCAGGAACAAGAGCTTTACCAGCTTCGTTAGAAGTAAATTTGCTGAAGTTCTTAATGAAACGCCCAGCTAAGTCAGTAGCTTTTGTATTCCAATCTTCTGCATTAGCATAAGTATCACGAGGATCTAGGATTTCAGTTTGAACACCTGGAAGTTCTGTAGGTACTTCTAAGTTAAAGAATGGAATGTGTTTGCTAGGAGCTTTATCAATAGATCCATCAAGGATAGCGTCGATGATAGCACGAGTATCTTTAATAGAGATACGTTTTCCTGTACCATTCCATCCAGTGTTAACTAAGTATGCTTTTGCACCAGATTTTTCCATTTTCTTCACTAATTCTTCTGCATATTTAGTTGGGTGTAGTGATAAGAAAGCTGCACCAAAACAAGCAGAGAAAGTAGGAGTTGGTTCAGTAATTCCACGCTCAGTACCAGCTAATTTAGCAGTAAATCCAGAAAGGAAATAGTATTGAGTTTGGTCTGGAGTTAAGATAGATACTGGAGGCATTACACCAAAAGCATCTGCAGTTAAGAATATAACTTGTTTAGCAGCTGGTCCCTTTGATACTGGTTTAACAATGTTATCAATGTGATAGATAGGGTAAGAAACACGAGTGTTTTCTGTTACGCTACCATCTTCGAAATCAATAGTACCATCTTCTGCTACAGTAACGTTTTCTAAAAGAGCGTCACGTTTAATTGCATTGTAGATATCAGGTTCTGCTTCTTTACTTAAGTTAATAACTTTAGCATAACAACCACCTTCAAAGTTGAATACACCTTCGTCATCCCATCCGTGCTCATCGTCACCAATAAGTTTACGTTTTGGATCAGTTGAAAGAGTAGTTTTTCCAGTTCCTGAAAGACCAAAGAAAATAGCAGTGCTTTTTCCTTCGATGTCAGTATTTGCTGAACAGTGCATTGAAGCTATACCTTCACGTGGTAAACGATAGTTCATAATAGAGAACATACCTTTTTTCATTTCACCACCGTACCAAGTATTTAGAATTACTTGTTCTCCAGCTGTTAAGTTGAACACAGTAGCAGTTTCTGAATTTAGACCTAGTTCTTTGTAGTTTTCAACTTTTGCTTTAGAAGCGTTGAAACATACGAAATCTGGCTCACCGTAGTTTTCTAGTTCTTCTGCTGTTGGACGGATAAACATATTAGTCACAAAGTGAGCTTGCCATGCAACTTCCATAATGAAACGAACTTTCATACGAGTTTTTTCGTTTGCTCCACAGAATGTGTCTACTACGAAAAGTCTTTTTCCTGAAAGTTCTTCAACAGCTAGTTTCTTTAATACGTTCCAAGTTTCAACTGAAGTAGGTTTGTTATCATTTTTGTAATCATCTGATGTCCACCATACTGTGTCTTTACTTGTTTCGTCTAATACGAAGAACTTATCTTTAGGCGAACGACCTGTATAGATTCCAGTTTTTACGTTTACAGCACCTAATTCTGTAACTTGACCTTTTTCGAAACCAACTAGTTCAGATTTAGTTTCTTCTTTGAAAAGTGTGTCATAAGAGGGGTTGTGAAGAACCTCTTTTACGTCTTTAATGCCGTACTTGCTTAAGTCTAATTTTGCCATTTTTTTGAATTTAATAAAATTGATATTTTACTTAATTAATCTTCTAATTGAGGGGTTAAGTTAGTCTTCTACAGTAAAATATGTAGCTTTTCTTTTTACCCTTACAAAAGTAATACTTTCTTTTATAATTCAAGGGGTTTAATAAAGAAATAATTCTTTAATCTAATTGAGATTTGTCATTTGACACTAAAATATGATACGTGTATATTGCAAATAACTATATAATCCTTTACTTTGTAATAATAAATAATGAAAAGAAAATATGAAAATAGTAAACCTGAGTGAAACAAACTCGATATTAAATCAATATGTAAGTGAAATTCGTGATATTGAGGTTCAGAAAGATAGAATGCGATTTCGGCGTAATGTTGAACGTGTGGGAGAAATTATGGCTTATGAAATAAGTAAGACGTTTGCTTATTCAGCAAAAAACACACAGACACCATTGGGGGTAGCTGAAGTATACACTCCCGATAATGAAATTGTTATTAGCACCATTCTTCGAGCCGGTCTTCCTTATCATCAGGGTTTTGTACGCTACATAGACAAAGCGGACAATGCTTTTGTTTCTGCATATAGAAAATACAAAGACACACTTAAGTTTGATATTTTTATTGAATATATCGCTTCTCCTCAGATTGATAATAAAACATTAATCATTACCGACCCTATGTTGGCTACTGGTGGAAGTATGGAGTTAAGTTATGAGGCTATGATGACCAAAGGTAAACCCTCTGAAATTCATATTGCAGCCATTATTGCTAGTCAACAAGCAGTAGATCATTTGGCATCAAGTTTAAAGCATGAGAATGTTACGATATGGTGTGCGGCGATTGATCCGGAGATTGACGATCATTCATATATTGTTCCCGGTTTGGGTGATGCGGGTGATTTAGCTTTTGGAACTAAAGATTAAAAGGCTGTTATATAGAGGTTTTATACTGGCTAATAAATATAGATGAGGAGTTTGAGTTTGTTCTTAAACTCCTTTTTTGTTCTTTGTCCGTAACAGTATTTCATTTTTTTTGTCTTAAGTTTATATGTGTTTGGATGATTGTCAGTATTTTTTCGTCTTAAAAATTATAGAATAAGCCATAGGTTTATATCTCTAGATTACAAAAACAAAGCAATATGAAAAAGTATTATTATCTCTTATTCTATTAAGCTTTTTAGCTTGTTCTGATTCTGATGATGACAATCTTTACCCGTTAAAGTTTAACCCAAGTGATTATACCTTTGCTCAGGAAGGAGGGAAAAAGAATATTACCATTTCCGGTATGGAATCCGAGTATTGGAAAATAGAGAGCATTAAAACAATTGAAGGTGGGGTAGAGAATAGCTATACAACTCCTCGTGATTATGTGGACTTTTTTGAGAAAAAAATATACGTTAAAAAGTCTTGGTTTACCATCAGTAAAAATGAATCAAATACAAAATATGATTTTACTGTTAAACTAAATAAGAATGAACAAGATACCGTCCTATATTTTGTCTAAATGGAAAACTACAGGTTGCTTTACTTGTAGTTTTTTAATTATGTTTAAATTTATAAAAAGGACAGTATTATGGAAATCCCAAAAGAGTTTTTAAGTAAAGAGTTCCTGAGTCAATATAAGAGTCAGGAAGATGTTGAGTCTTTCTTAACAGAGCTTCATGTGAAAGTTTGTGAAAGTATGCTTCAAGGCGAGATGGATGTCCATCTAGGCTATGAAAAAGGGTATAAAGAAGGTGGTGGTAGTGGTAACTCTCGTAATTGGAGCTATCACAAACGTATTCAAGGCACACATGGTGATGCTCGTATTGAAGTACCTCGTGATCGTGAAGGGGAGTTTGAACCGGTATTGTTTCTAAGCATCAGGCCAAGGATTATCTATTGAATGACTAGTTTTGTCTCTCTATGTCAAGGGTATGAGTGTTTCTGATATTGAGTCTGAGATGCACGAGATTTACAAGGTTAATCTCTCTACTTCTGCTATCTCTCATATTACCAATAAAATTACTCAGGAAGCTATTGAGTGGCAGAATCGCCCTTTGGACAACCTGTATCTGATTGTTTGGATGTATGGTATTGTTCTCAATGTCAGAGATAATGGTAAGGTAATCAACAAGACTGTTTACCTATGTGTAGGACTTACTAAAGAGGGCTTTAAGGAAGTACTGGGAATGTGGATTGGCAAAACCGAGTCTGCTTCATTGTGGCTGAGTGTTTTAACCGATTTGAAGGCTCGTGGTGTGGAAGATATCTTGATAACGGTTACCGATAATCTAACCGGATTTACCGATACTATCAAGACTGTGTTCCCGGAATCAACCACTCAGATCTGTGTTGTACACCAGATACGCAACTCTTGTCGTTATGTGGTTTGGAAAGAAAAGAAAGAGTTTACTTCTGATCTAAAGCTTGTTTATAATGCACCAACCAAAGAAGTGGCAGCACAGGAATTGGACTCGTTTGAGTAAAAGTGGGGTACTAAATATCCTTATGCGATCAGTTCATGGCGGACCAATTGGGAGGAACTGACTTCCTTCTTCGGCTTTCCGCTGGAGATCAGAAAGATTATTTATACTACCAATCTGATTGAGAACTTGAACGGTAAAATCAGAAAATACACGCGCTTAAGAAGTCTCTGTATCTATCAGTTAACGAGATTCAGAAGAAATGGACCATGCCGATTCATAACTGGGGGCTGATATTCAACCAGTTTCTGTTTATCTTTAGCGAAAAAATAACCCGATAAAAGAAAAATCTTTCCAAACCCCCCATTCTTTTATGAGGGAAGAATTTGAAAAGATTTATAGGACAAAAGCTAACCTCGTAGTTTAAAGCTTACACAAAGTTTGGGGTAGTCCCTCCTAAATCATAATACCACTTTCTTTAGAAACTTTATTATAGCTTTATTTATTTTTGAATTCTCTTTTTTTGTGAATTTCCCATGTCCTCCATTTTTGATGGTTATGAATTCACTTTCAATGCCATTCATAACAAGTGTTTTGTGTAGTTTTACTGACTGGATATATGGAACGATTGGATCAGCATCTCCATGGATAATAAATGTAGGAGGACTATCTTCATCAATATATGTTATTCCAGAAACTGATTTTTTAAAGTCCATGTTATTTATGTTTTCTCCTAGCCATCGTATTGCAGAATTATGTTTTTTTGTGTCAATAGAAAAAGAGAAGAGATCGGCTATTCCATACTTGTTTATAATTGCAGCAACTTTAACTTCTTTGATTTCTTCTCTATTGGAGTCGAAAATTGGATTATTTGCTATATATCCTGCGCAAAGTGCAAGATGTCCTCCAGATGATCCTCCCATAATAATAATCTTTTTTACATCAATGTTTAAGTGTTCTGCATTTTTTATTAAATATATTATAGCTGATCTTACATCTTCTATGGCGGCTGGTGCAGGTGCTATATCAACTAATCTATAATTAATGTTTGCTACAGCAATATTTTCTTTAAAAAATAGTTGAAAATCTGTTTGTTTTTCTTTGCTTCCATGGTTCCATCCTCCTCCATGAATATTAATTAAAATTGGAGTTGATTTTCCTCTATTAGGAGGTAAATATAAGTCCATCTTACCAGTCCAATTATCTGTCTCTTTATATATAACATCGATCTTTGAAGAGAACTCTATAGGAATTTTAACTCCATAATCAGTTGTTTTAGTTTGTTTAGTTATACATGATGACATTAGGATCACTAATGGTATGAGTAATATTCTTTTCATAGAATAGGATAAAGTGGTTAAAAAAAGTAAAAAGGAAATAAGTATAGATCCTTTTTACTTTTTACATTATGATTATGAGAAGAAACTTCCCCCGTTAATGTCTATATTAGTACCGGTTATATAATCAGACTCTTCTGTGGCCAAGAATAATGTTAAATCAGCAACATCTTCCATGTCCCCTTCACGACGTAGAGGATATATACCTTTCATTTTTTCTCTTACTTCGGGGTTCCCAAATTTGTCGTGAAATGATGTTGCAATAGTTCCAGGAGCAAGAGCGTTTACTCGGATTCCTTTTGGTCCTAGTTCTTTAGCCATTGCACGCGTGAAAACCGCAACTGCACCCTTAGATGTAGCATAGAGTGATGCTCCTGGCCCCCCTCCATCACGCGCTGCCAATGATGAGAAGTTAATTATTGACCCTCCAGTAGGCATATAGGGAACAACTTCACGTGTACATAACCAACAACTTTTCATATTAATGTCCATTAGCAAATTATACCAATCTTCATCTTGTTCTGTAATGGTTTTTCTGCCCATAATTCCTCCAGCAACATTAACCAAGATGTGAATTGTATCTCCATATTCTTTTTTTGCTTCATTAAATAAGTTTTTTACATCGACTTCTTTACTCATGTCGCCTTTAACAATGATGCATTCTCCTCCAAATTTACCAATCTGCTCTTTAGTTTCTTGTGCACTATTAGGGCTATTGAAATAATTGATTACTACTTTCGCTCCTTCTTTTGCTAATCTTATTGATATAGCTTGTCCTAGATCTCTAGAACCACCTGAGACAATAGCTACTTTTCCTTTTAACTTCATTTTTTTTAGTTTCTTAAATTAATAAATGTGAATTATTTGTTTTTAATTTGTTCTATTTTACCTACAGTGAGAAATATAGAGATTAATGATAACGGGACTAATGTGGCTAATAATCCAAACAATAAAGGCCAACTTTCAATATAGCCTGAAAATACAATCGCTATAATTGTTCCCAATACAGCAGCTGCTCCTCCAAGTCCGGCTAAAGATCCAACTGATTTTCCTGAATGTAAATCACTAGGAATTGTTTGTATGTTTGTCATTAAAAATTGGAATCCACCTAAAACAACTCCCATTAAGGTTACAGCTATAAAGGGGTCACTGACCATAACTGAAGCAAGAATAGAGGGTATAATGATGACTCCTCCTAATAACATGGCTCCCTTACGTGCATAATTTACTGTTTTTCCTTTACGAATCAAATATCCAGAGAACCATCCTCCTGCAATACTTCCTATCATGGCTCCAACATATGGAATCCATGCTGAATAGGCTAACTCTTTAATGTTGAGGTTAAACTGATTAATTAAATACATGGGGAGAAATGTTACAAACATCCACCAGATTGGGTCTAAAAAGAAACGACCGAGAATTACAGAATAATTCTTTTTATTAGATAATAATTCTCCCCACGATTTTCCCTTATCATCTTTTTCGGACATTTTGGCTTCAGGCTGTCCACTCAATATATAATCTCTTTCTTCATTTGTTATCCAAGAGTGCTCTTTAGGACCTTTTTTATTTATTATTAACCATGGAATTAACCATAACAATCCAAGACAACCAACTACTACAAAAGTGAGCTTCCATCCCAGTGTTAAGTAAAGGCTGAGTATTATTATAGGTGCAAGAATAGAACCTATTGATGCTGCTGCACCAAATAAACCTTGAGCAAAGGCGCGCTCTTTTTGTGGAAACCACTCTGCATTACTTTTTGTTGTTCCTGGCCATGGTCCTGCTTCTCCAAGCCCTAGCATCATTCTAAAAGTTGTCAATGAAAATTTTCCTTGTGCTAAAGCTGTTAATGCATCTGCTGTTCCCCATAATAGAACTGAAACAACAAAACCTTTTCTTGTTCCAATTTTATCATACAGTTTACCTGAAAAAAGTTGACTAATACCATATGCAATCATAAAGAAAATTGTAATTGTACCTAAAACATCTTTTGCTTGTTTTGATGATTCTTCAGGTGAAGCAGATGTGTCAATAATTCCTAGATCATAAGCTATACCTTCTCTATTTATGACAATTTGTCCTTTATTTTTAAAAGTAAGAAACTCTTCTTTTTGAGTAGTTTCTATCCCCTTTTTTGTAATAAGTGTATAGGATTTATTTGAGTCGGAATATATGGCTATGTTTTCTGTGCCTTTTAGACTTTTATTTTCTACTAGTTTATATTCTACATTAGCAACCCACATGTAGTTAAGAGTACCTCTATCCAAATAATTAATTATGGTTATGAGCATTATTAGGCCGATAATCCACCAGCGCAATCCTTTTATTTTCATTGTCGTGTGTTGGTATTATTCAATTGATTCAAAGAAATCTTCTCGTATTGGACTAAAAACATCAATAAGTATTCCAGCTTCTAAGCACTTGCATCCGTGTAAGAGATTTGGTTCTATATAGTATCCATCACCAGCTTTAATTATTTGTTTTTTATCTCCTATTCTCATTTCAAATTTACCCGAAACAACATAAGTTGTTTGAGTATGTGGGTGTTGATGTTCATAGCCAATAGCACCTTCTTCAAACATTACTTTAACCATCATAATTTCATTATCATACCCCACGAATTGCCGTGTTATTCCTGTATCTGCCTGATAGATTCTTTCTTTTTCAGAAATAAAAAAGGGTTTGCTTTTAATTTTTTTCATAGTTGTATTATTAAAATATTTAATTCATTTCAAAGAATGTTTCAGATTCTATGTCTATTTTTATGGTCTTATTGTTGTTTGTTTGTATTTCTATTATAGAATAATCCTCAGAGATTTCGATCTTGTCTATAGTTGAAGAAGATTGTACCGTATACTCTTCTCTAGGATTAAACTCTCCATGGGGTTCAATTACAGAAATAAAATATGTGGATGACTCATCTGTTTTACGAATCATAAAAGATGGATCATTTCTTAAATTAAAATTAGGATCATTAGCACCTATTCTATTGAAAAAATATTGACTATTACTATTAGACTGTGTTGTAATTGTGTAGAATCTATTTCCTTTTAAAAAGGTGAAATATGCATCTGGTCTCGTCACTTTTGTTTCTGCTTCTTTCCATAGATGTTGATATCCATTATTTTTACCTAGAGGCGTTCGATTTTCTATATATGGATAATACTCTAGATTGGTTGAAATTATTTGACCACTGTAATAATAGGATAAATCATATTGGTGTTTCTTTTTAGAGTCTACTAAAACAAAGTCTATAATTAAAGGTTTTGGTGATTCCTTGGGTAAAATCATTATTATCGTTCTTTCCATTTTTGTTTCTGGGTAAGCATATTTATCAATAGCTGATATAAGCTTAAATTTCTCTTTATTAATAAACCTCTTTATTGTTGGAGAATGTTTCTCGGCTATTTCTAGATTTCCTCCGTAATGAGATGTTTCATCAACGACGATTGTGTTGTGAGCTATGCTTTGTTTTGCCCATGTGTTGTTTTCTGGTAGGTAATGACCTCCATTTTTTTGTTCAATATTAAGGAAGCGTGCAGCGCCATAATCTTGTAGTATTTCTTCTCCTTTATCATAAAATGAAATTGAGAGTTTGTCAAAGTGTCCATGTCCCATTCCTTGTGCTGTTGCTTTTAATACAATCGTTGATTGATCTTCATAATTCCCCATTCTCAAAATTCCAATACCTCCTTCATCTCCTTGTGCACCATCTCGAATTAATAGTGTTTTTAAATCGTATTTCTCTTTTATCTCATTAGATAGTGCTTTTGAGGTTATGATTCCTGCATCACCAAGTATAACCTGATTTTGCTCCTTGGCAATTAATAAAAGTTCTTTGTTCCTTGTTATATTATATGCTATGTTTACGCCATACACTAGTTCTATGCTGTGCCAAGTTTTATCAAGAGCATCATTTAGATGAAAAAATTGTCCATCAGTGTTGGCCATTTGTAGTAATGTAGTAACTGCTTTAGTCAAGATACTGTCTCTGTAGCTAAATATGTTCCTCTCTGGTTCGTTGTTTTCTATTGCCTGAGCAAAGACAATAAAAGGTTGTAAAGAGTATCTTTGATAATATGGGCCTTCAGCAAAATATCCATCAGGAGAAAAAAGGTTATCTAATTGTGCTAAAAAACCACCTTTTTTATCCTTGTTTAGTCCTAATATTGCTTTTTCAATCCATTCTTTGTTGTTCGTAACGTAACCTATCATTCCTACTCCTGCCACGGCCCAAGTTCCATGATTGTGTATTTTATTAAATGTTGTGGCGTTCTCTTCTGAAATGAATTTGACTAAAGGAGAAAAAAGGTTGTTTTCTATATATTTTTTTTCTTTCTCTGTTAAGAATTCATAAATACAATCGTATGCTTGAGATGCATATACTAGCCAGACACATTCATTAAGTCCTTGCCAGAATAGTTTGCCTCTGTAGTTTGATTTTTGTACCGGGTGTAATGGCAGTTTGGGATACATCTCTGCATAGTCCATTAGCATTTTTTTTACAAATAATGCGTATATTTCATCTCCTAGAATCTGATATAATATTCCAGCTTTATATAATTCATTATAGTTCTTTTTATGCCTTTCATGTGTGTATCCACCTCCACCATCTCTAGGTATAGGAACATCAATGGGTTTACTTATTATTTCATCAATTTCATGTTTAGTTTTATATAATTGTTTATCAAATAGAGGTGTCGTTCCAAGACTTCTTTTGATTTCCTGCACTCCCTTTTTACTTAAGATAAGATTGGGGTGCGTGTTAGAAAAACATTGCGATATTGATACAGCAAATAATACTATAAATAAAGTTCTGTAAACCATTCTCTTTTTCACTGTTTATTTAATTAAATTGTTTTATCTTTAGGACTTATTTCTTTTGCGAACTCAATGACTCCTTTAAGATGTTGTTTCATCATCATTTCTGCTCCTTCAGAATCTTGTCTTTTTATGTACTCAAAAAGTAGTTGATGTTCCATTCCTGCTATTGATTTATTCTTATCACAGATCCAGTATTTTCTATAATTAGTCATTATATCTGGTGTTATAATTAGCATCATTGATTTGAGGACTTGGTTTTTAGATGCTTCTGCTATTACTCTATGAAAGTTTAGATCTTCATTGACTGCAGCGCTTCCTTCTTTTATTTTAGCATCACATATTAATAAACTTTCTTCGATTCTCTTAAGGTCATCTTCTGTGCGTCTTTGGCAGCAGAGCTTTACGGTGTTTACTTCGAGTATAAGCCTAGTTTCAACTAGCGAGTAAAAATCATACGTTTCGATGCTTAATGCATCGGAGATTAAGCTTTCTAGCGAAGAAGACTCAAGTGCAGCTACATAAGTTCCACTTTGGGGTTGCGTCTTTAGAATTCCATATAGCTCAAGTTTCTTTATTGCATTGCGTATATGTGTACGACTTACATTGAATTTTTCAGCAAGCTTTCTTTCAGATAAAAGTCTATCTCCTGGCTCTAGTTGACCTGAAGTTATTAAATGCCTTATTTGCTTGATTATGGAATCCACAGGGTTATCCGGGATGCCATTATTATCAAGAGTTAGTGAGTTGGAGTTTCTTTGCTCTGTTTTTAGTGTGTGAATAGTATCCATCTTTTTATTCTGTTTTTTTGTGATTTATAATTTCTAAATGTAGTTATTAAATATTATAAATCCAAATGTGGTCAACCAAACTGGTGCCCCAAAGGTAGTTTTTATTTGTTTACATCAAATAAAAATATGGATTAATTTTGTTTTCCCTCGATGTGTTATATAACATGAAGTTGTAATGTGTTGGTATGCAGATAGTTAGGATTCGTCAGTGGGGTCTTGTTTGATATTTAAAGAAGAGTGTGTTTGACATTAGAAATATTTATTTATATTTGCTGAGCTATAACTGGTAAACCAAACTGCCGGTTTTTTACGAGAATATAATAATAATTGCTAAAAATGATGAATAAATATAAACTAATAATCTTGTCTATGAAAACAACTTTTTTAAAAGATGTCAGGCTATTTTTATTAATCCTGATTTTGTTGATATCTGGAAATAAACAAATCTTAGCTATTCCAAATTTAGTAGATCAACAGCGTGAAATATCAGGATTAGTGGTAGATGCAGAGGGGTTGCCACTTGTTGGTGTTACAGTAGTAATAGTTGGTGAAACAATGGGAACTGTTACTGATTTTGATGGAAATTTCAGAATTGGTGTACCAAATGATAAGGATGAATTGCAGTTCTCTTTCGTGGGATTTCAATCTCAAAAAATTAAAATTGGGGAAAAAAGAATACTTAAAATTGTTTTACTAGAAGATTTACAAAGTTTAGATGAAGTTGTAGTTGTTGGTTATGGTGTACAGAAGAAAACTCATTTAACAGGATCTATATCAAAAGTAAAAAATGAGAATTTGGGACAACTGCCAGTTTCTCGAGCAGATCAAGCTTTAATAGGAAAATTAGCTGGAGTACAAATACAGAATATTTCAGGACAATCAGGAGCTAGCCCTAAAATACAAATTAGAGGAATAGGTTCTATTTCAGCAGGAGGGGATCCATTAATTGTAGTAGATGGATATCCAATTCCAGGAGATTTGTCTGATGTTGATATGAATGATGTGGAATCTATAGAGGTTTTAAAAGATGCAGCATCAGCTGCAATTTATGGATCAAGAGGGGCAAATGGGATTATTCTTGTCACTACGAAAGGAGGAACTAAAGAGTCGGTAAAACCAAAGTTTAGTTTAAATATTTATGGAGGTGTAAAGGATCGTTTACTTTCTGGTATAAAACGTACACGTCCAGAAGATTGGAAAATATATGCTGAGAGTGTTTATAGTAGCATGGGAAACCCAACATCTGGAGATTACGGGCAAATGGCTGAAGATATGAAAAAAGTGTATGTTGCTTCTGATGTTTTAGGTACTCAAACGAATTGGGAAAATGAAACAATCGAACTGGGATATATTCAAAACTATCAGATGAGTGTTTCTGGAGGATCAAAAAATGTAGGCTATTATGCAGGAGCCTCTTTTTTGGATGAAAAAGGCATTGTTATTACAGATCATTATAAAAAATTCAACTTAAATGCAAAAATAGATGCTGTGATTAGTAATAAAGTAGATGTTGGATTTGTTTTAAATGGAACATATGATAAACAAAGATCATATCGATCAGGAAGCCAATCTAATATTAATCAAATTGTACGAGACGCTTTGTATCTTCCTGTTAGGCATACTGAGGAAACAATAGAATATGCACGTCTAGTAAATCCTAACCTTAATGTTGGTGATTATGCACATGAGAGTCATTTTTCTAAGATTCCCTATAATGGGGAATTTGTGAATCTAAAGAATGCAGGAGGAAATAATGGTATATCGACAACAAGGGAGCGTTTTGATTATAGTTCAAATATAAAAGTTTATGGAAATGCTTTTATACAATATAAACCAATAAAAGAATTAATTATAAAATCTTCTTTTGGAGGCTATGCTTCTATGTATGATAATGATTTCTATCAAACTAGCTTAGCTCACACTAATGGACAAACTAATGGACAATATAAAACCACTAAAGTTATAGACTGGTTGAATGAAAATATAGTTACTTATAATCCTAATTTGGGCGATAACCATTCTTTGAATTTTATGGCTGGATTTACAGCTCAAAAAACAAATTATTATAATAGTAATATGACTGCTGGTGAGTTCCCTACTGATAATATTCACACTATAAATGCTGGAATTATCAAGACGGGTGCAACTACTGAATCAGAGGAGCTTTTGTTATCTGGTTTGGCTCGTATAATTTACTCTTATAAGGATAGGTATCTGTTTTCAGTAAGTTCAAGATGGGATGGTAGCTCTCTTTTTGGCAAAGATAATAAATGGGGTTATTTCCCTTCAGTATCTTTAGGTTGGCGTGTATCTGAAGAACCTTTTTTTCAGCGCTTTGCAAAATCTGTTAGTGATTTGAAAATTAGAGCTAGCTATGGGGTAAGTGGGAACAAGAATATCGGTAATTATAAAGCATTCGGACTTCTATCCCCTGCAAATGCAGTAATAAATAACTCCATTACGCCAGGATATACACAAGTATCTAGTTCTAACAAGGATTTGAGTTGGGAAAGAACTTTTCAATATAATGGAGGTTTTGATTTGGGTTTAATAAATAATAGAATAAGACTAAATGTAGATGTTTACTATACTATAACAGATAAGCTTCTTCTTGAACGTGAAATCTCAAGTATTACTGGCCAGACCAATCAATTAGTTAATATGGGAAAAATGAGTAATACTGGTTACGAGGTGGAACTTTTCACTCAAAATATTATTAATAAAGATTTTAGTTGGTCTACAAATTTTAATATTGCACAGAACTTTAATAAGGTGAAAAATATGGGAGAAACAGATCGAATAATAACAAGTCCAGCAGGGGAAGAAAAACGACCAACTTACTTCTTATCACAAGTCGGACAACCTCTTGTTCAATTTTTAGGTTATGTTGTGGAAAAAGAAATACCTAATGAGGGGTTGATTAGTCCTATTTGGCCTATTGATGTAAAGCCCGAGTTAGTGCATGTAAAAGATTTAGATAACAATGGGGTTATTGACGACGAAGATATGGTTTCTTACGGCTCTCCTTTTCCAAAAGTTACATGGGGTATGACTAATGATTTACGATGGAAGGATTTTGATCTTAATATTGTAGTACAAGGCTCGCATGGAAATAAAGTGTTTAATATTGATCAACATTATGCAGAAACACAATGGAATGGAAAATTACAGACAAGTTATCAAAATAAATATAATAATATTAAACATAAAGCTTCTACTGGGTGGTTTGTTCAAGATGCTTCTTTTATAGCTATTAGAAGTATAAATTTAGGATATACATTACCTAAACATATTATAAAAAATGGTTCTCTTCGTGTTTATGCTTCTGTATATAATCCTGCTTATTTTATCTTAGGAGATTATACTGGTTATAATCCAGAGGGTATTAACCGTTTTATGGAAAATCCTCTTACTTATGGTTATCAATCTGGAGCAATGCCATTGGCTCGTACTTATACAATAGGACTGAACTTTCAGTTTTAATTTTAATAATAATAAATTATGAAAAAATATATATATATAGTATCATTAATCACAATAATGATAACTTCTTGTGCAGATGCTCTTGATTTGAAACCGAAATCTGATTTAACAGATGCAAACTTTTTTAATAAAACAAGTGATGTTGAAATTGCACTAATTGGTTGTTATGATGGATTACAGCAGATGTCATTAAATAGAGATTATGTATTGATGGAGATGCGTTCGGATCTATCTACAAGCTTTTTAGGAGAAGGTGAATTTGGCTATATTGACACTTTCGTAAAAGATCTCGTAGAAAGTGGTGACCTATATAAATATTGGAAAGCATGTTTCAATGCTTTATCTAGAACAAACCTTGTTATGGATAATATTGAGGTTGCAAATGAATCTGTGCGTAGTAGAATTGAAGGAGAAGCTCGATTTATACGTGCTTTGATTTACTTTAATATGGTTCGTTTATGGGGGGATTTACCTCTTATTGATAGAACTGTTCATGCAACAGAATATGAAATGTTTCGTCGTAAACCGAAAATGGATATATATACACAGATTATTATACCCGACTTGGAATTTGCTATGAATAATTTATCAGATATGGTAAAGGGAAAGGCTAATGCAGCAGCAGCTAAAGCTCTACTTGCTAAAGTTTATCTGACTATAGGTAATTATGATGAAGCTAAGTTGCTTTTAGCTTCTATTATTGATTTTGGAGATCCAACGAACAGTAAAATTTCAGGGGTTTCTCTTGCTTCAAATTATGCTTCTATCTTTTCAGAGAGTACAAAATGGAACAGTGAAATATTATTTGCTGTACAATTTAATAGTGCTTCAGGTGAAGGACAAACTTTTTCTTATGAATTTTCCACCTTTGGAGGATTCGGAGGGTTGAATGTACCTACAGCATCTTTTGTTAAGGAATCTGAAGAGGATTTAATAAGAAAACAAACAAACATCCATGATGAAGATAATGGTGTGATTTATAAAGTATGTGGGAAGTATGCTGTAGCAGGGAAAAAACCAACGCAGGAAGATAATGGTGCTGATGCTCCAATTCTTCGTTATGCTGATGTGTTACTTATGTATGTTGAGGCTGTACTTGGTGCACCTAGTAGTAATAATTATGTAAATAATGAAACGAGTGATCCTCAAGCTTTAGCTGCATATAATGCTGTGAGAAAACGTGCTGGATATGCAGCTACTACAACTTCAGTAAGTAGAAATGAATTGTTATTTGAGCGTAAGCTTGAATTTGCCTTTGAGAATAAAAGATGGTTTGATTTATTGCGAATTGCAGGGGCAACAGAAACTATACGTATTATGGAGGAGCATGGTAAAGATGAATCACTTACATCTAAGCAACGATTTACAAAAGTGGAGCCTTTTCAATTATTGTATCCTATTCCAGGCCGTGAAATTCGTTTATTAGGTAAAGATATTTTGCATCAGAATGAAGGTTATTAGAAAACCAAAGTAATGAGACAACTGTTTATAAGTGTTTTTCTTTTATTTATTCTATGTGAAGTGTCAGCTAACTTGAAATATTCTGATCTTAAATTAGCTGATGTTTTTACAGAAAATATGGTTTTACAACAAAAAGAAAAAATTACTTTTTGGGGTAAAGGAACCCCTTATTCTATGGTGTCTGTTGAAATACAGAATGAAAGAGTAAAGGTTCGGACAGATGAAAAAGGAAATTGGTTAACATCGTTAAAAGATCTTCAACCTGGAGGTCCTTATAAGTTAAAAGTAACATCAGTTAAGGATTCAATTATTTTATCAAGTGTCTATGTTGGAGAAGTGTGGCTTGCTTCAGGGCAATCAAATATGCAGCTTAGTTTAGTTCTATCTAACAAAGGAAAGCAAGTTTCAGTATCTGCTAAAAATAAAAACATCCATTTTTTAATGGTTCCCCAGGTTAGCTGCGTTGATGAACTTGATAAAAAGAAAATGAAGTGGGAGGTGGCTGTTTCACCTAAAGTAGAAGACATGTCTGCTATAGGTTATTATTTCGCAGAGAAAATACAAGAAGCTCTTAATGTGCCAGTAGGAATAATATGCTGTTATAGAGGAGGAATTCCTGCTGAGGCATTTGTCTCTGAAAAAACACTCCTAAGTAATGCTAAATTAAGTCCTATATTGGAGCAATATAAAGCTACTGCTATCTATGATGATGAAGAATATGAAGACGCAATGTATAGGTATAGAAGAAGCTTTAAAATGTATAACGATTTAATAAGTAAAGGTAAAAGAGATATACATCGTCCTTTTGAACCTATAGGACCCAAACATCATAAAAGACCTTGTGGTCTATATTATACTATGTTAAAGAGAGTTATTCCTTATTCAATTAAAGGAGTAATTTGGTATCAAGGTGAAGGAAATGCAGAAAGGGGTGAACAGTATAAAATACTTTTCCCTGCATTAATAAAACAATGGAGAAAAGATTTTAACAAAAAGAGTCTTCCTTTTTATTTTGTTCAGTTAACAAATTATGATCATCCGTTTTGGCAAGATCATCCGTATTGGGCTGAAATTAGAGAGGCTCAGTTGTATACATGGAATATAGTAAAGAATACGGCTATGGTAGTAAGTATTGATCAAGGGGAGAAAAATAATTTACACCCGATTTTTAAGCAACCTATTGGTGAGCGTTTAGCACTATGTGCCCTGAATCAAACATATAATAAAAAAGAACTGGTTTTTTCAGGTCCTATTTTTCGTAAAAAAAAGATTAGAGGGAGTCAGATTGAGTTATACTTTAATTATAT
This sequence comes from uncultured Bacteroides sp., assembly GCA_964528875.1. GTDB lineage: Bacteria > Bacteroidota > Bacteroidia > Bacteroidales > Bacteroidaceae > Bacteroides_E. The sequence continues at coordinate 29,787 of CAZGUI010000019.1, forward strand.
CCATTCTGGGCTAGATAGCAAGAATTGCAATTTATCTGGATTTATGATTTCTGGATCTGATTATAAATTTGTAGAAGCCAAGGCTAAAATTGTAAATAATAAGGTAATCGTATGGTCGGATCTTGTGGACAAACCAATTGCTGTACGGTATGGTTGGAAAAATTGGACTACAGCAAACTTATATAATAAAGAAGGTTTTCCTGCGTCTCCGTTTAGAACAGATAATTTACCACTTTTATCTAATGGTGTATATTATCCTAAAAAAATACGATAAAATTTATATTTTAATAAACAATAAAGACATGCATAAATTAATATCCTTATTTATACTCATAATATCATTATCTTCTTGTTGTAGTAAGACTAATAAATTAATTAGTTTGAATTTACTACCTGAGCAATTAGCAAAGGCTTCTCCTGGTGATACGCTATGGATTAAAGATGGAGAGTATAAAGATATCCTTTTAGATTTAGAGGGTTATGGTGATTTTGAAAAACCCATTGTAGTATGTGCTCAAAATTTGGGGAATGTATATATTGAGGGTGAATCTAGCCTGAGATTATGTGGGGAGTATGTGGAAATAAGGGGGTTTTATTTTAGAAATGGATATTCACCCCAAGGAGCAATTATTGAGTATAGAAGTGCTAATAATGAAAAAGTAGCTAAGAACTGTAGAGTTACTGAATCAACAATTTATTACTTTAATCCAGAGTCTCGCTCATCTTCAAGTAGTTGGATTATGTTGTTTGGTTCCAATAACAGATTTGATCACAATACGATTATTGGGAAGTTAAATAATAATGTGACTTTATCCGTTAATCTAGAAGAAGAAAGAGATAGAGAAAATAATCATTTAATAGATAATAATTATTTTGGAGAACGTCCAATCTTAGGTTCTAATGGTGGTGAAACTATTAGGGTTGGAAATTCACATACTGCTTTTTTTTCATCAAACACTGTAATTGAGAATAATTTGTTTGATCAATGTGATGGTGAAGTTGAAGTAGTCTCAATCAAATCAAGTCATAATATTATTAGAAAAAACACATTTCTAGAATGTGCTGGAGTTTTGGCTCTTAGACATGGGAATTACAATTCTGTAGAAGATAATGTGTTTATTGGTAATGATAAACCAAATACAGGTGGAATACGTATAGTAAATGAGGGGCATATTATCAATAATAATTTTTTTTATAAATTAAGAGGTGATCGTTTTTTTGCAACATTAGGTTTAATGAATGCTGTTCCAAACTCACTACCCAATAGATATCATCATGTGAAGAATGTTATAATTGAAGAAAATCAATTTATTGATTGTGATCATATTTTATTTGGTGTAGGAAAAGATAATGAACGTACTCTTCCACCTGAAAGTATAATTATAAAAAAGAATATATTTATAAGTAATGATGAAAATAAAAAGGAGGTATATGTAGCTTTAGATAATATAGATGGATTCACATTTATTGAAAATATTGTAGACTATAAAAGTCGTGTTCTATTGCCAGGGTTTGTCAATACTACTAATAGTAATATTGATATTAGTAATAAAATCAAGCAAAGTACTCAAAAGGATGAATACGGGGCAAGTTGGTTTAAAATTGAAGAAGAAAGAATAAAATCAGGGAAAGTAATTACAGTTAATCGAGGTCAAAGCTCTTTACTTAAAGCAGTAAATGAAGCAGATAATGGAGATATTATTTTTTTAGCTGAAGGTGGCGAATATTGGGTAGATTCGACTATATGTATTGATAAAAAATTAAAAATAGAGGGAAATTCTAAACTTGAAACTCTTCCGGTTTTACGTTTTAACGGAATTCAAAGATCCCCCTTTATAACTATAATGAATGGTGGTGAACTAGAAGTTGTAGGGATAGCTTTTGATGGTGAAGTGGTAAGTGGTAAATCTATGGCATTAGGAGGTATTTCAACATCATCTTTAATGATAACACCATATTTGCTTGAGGTGAATAATTGTGAGTTCTATAATTTCTATGAATCAAACTTAGCTGCAATACGAGGATTAAAATCCACATTTTCTCCTATTATAACAATAAAGAATTCATTTTTTCATGATATGTCTGGTGAAGCTATAAATTATGCGGGTGAGAAAGATGATGTAGGTAAGTACAATGTTGAAAATTTAAATGTTGAAAATTGTAAGTTTTTACGTATAATGGGTAGTGCTATAAATCTCTATCGAGGAGGAAATGATGAAAGCACGAGTGGACCGAGTTTAAATGTGGAAAACAGTGTGTTTAATAACGTCGATAATAAAGAACAAGGTTCTGTTTTGCGACTTATTGGCGTTCAAAAAGCACAAATAAATAAATGTACTTTTATAAATAGTGGTCAGGGTGGGGCAATTATTAGGTTTAATGAGATGAGATGGGATAAATTGTCGTTGTCAAATATTGACGTCTCGAATTCTGGTCGTATTTCTTCTTTCTGGGACAATATAGAAAAACGGAATATAAAGATTAATTAAAACTACCATGCTATTTTGTAGGTCTTTAAAAGGAAGAAATCCTTATCTTTTGTGTGAAAAAGATAAGGGTTTGTATTCTCTATTTTTATATAATGTGTGAATTTAGTTAGAGGTGTTTTAGATACCTCTAACTAAATTTATATCACCCACTTACTTTTTCTTGGTTGTTTTTCTTTTTGCTGCAGGTTTCTTACGTTTTCCTTTATTTTCTTGTTGATCTTTAATTATCTCAAGACAAGTCTCCAGAGATAAATCTTGTGGTACTACATCTTTAGGAATCTTATAGTTTTTCTTTTTATAAGCGATGTATGGGCCATATCTGCCATTTAGTATCTGTAAATCCGGGTCTTCCTCAAAACTCTTGATGTGTTTCTTTGCATCCGCTTCTCTTTTAGCCAGAATTACGTCAATGGCTTCTTCCAAAGTAACCTCTAGTGGGTCTAATGTTTTAGGAAGAGAGGCGTATTTTGAACTGTGATATACATAGGGACCGAATCTTCCCACTCCTATTTTTACTTCTTTATCTTCGAATTCACCTAATGAACGTGGAAGTTTAAATAACTCTATGGCTTCCTCAAGAGTTAAGGTCTCCATGGACATACCTTTTCTCATTTGAGCAAAACGAGGCTTTTCTTCATCTTCAGAACTACCCATTTGAACCACAGGTCCATAACGTCCTATTTTTACAGAGATAGGCTTACCTGTTTTTGGGTGATCTCCTAAAATTCGCTCACCCACACGGTGTTCTGTTTGAGTCTCCAGCGCTTCCTCAACAGAAGGATGAAAGTTTTCATAGAATGAAGATAATGTTTCTGTCCACTCTTTTTTTCCTTCGGCTATATCATCGAATTCTTTCTCCACTGTAGCGGTGAAATTGTAGTCCATAATGTGCGGGAAGAAGTCAATTAAGAAATCGTTAACAACCATACCAACATCAGTAGGATAGAGTTTAGCTCGCTCTTTACCTGCTATTTCAGTTTTTACAACGTCGCTAATTTGCTCTTGGTCTAATTCAATAAGGTTATATTTTCTTTCAACTCCTTCAATATCCCCTTTTTCAACATACTCTCTGTTTTGAATCGTTGAAATAGTTGGTGCATACGTTGAAGGACGTCCAATACCTAACTCTTCTAGTTTTTTTACTAAGCTAGCTTCAGTAAATCGGTATGGTCCTTGTGTAAAACGTTCAGTAGCTGTTATTAGCTTCCTTTCCATGGTTTGTCCTACACTTAGAGGGGGTAAAATTCTATTGTCATCTTCCTGACTCTCATGATCATCGTCGTAAGACTCTCTGTACACACGAAGAAAACCATCAAATTTAATAACTTCACCACTTGCTGTAAACTTCTCTTTACTTTGGCTTACATCAATGGTTGCTGTTGTTTTCTCTAATAGGGCTTCAGCCATTTGAGAGGCTAATGTGCGTTTCCAAATGAGTTCATACAATCGTTGCTCTTGAGCACTGGCATCAATGCTCTCATGCTCCATATGTGTAGGACGTATAGCTTCGTGTGCCTCTTGTGCACCTTTTGAATGGGTTTGAAATTGACGAATCTTTACATAGTTTTTACCCATTGTTGAGGAAATTACCTCTTTACACTCATTCTTAGCAAAGTCGGATAAGTTCACCGAGTCGGTACGCATATAGGTGATGTGTCCGGCTTCGTATAAGCGTTGGGCAATCATCATGGTTTGTGCAACGGAGAAACTGAGTTTTCTAGCAGCTTCCTGTTGTAAGGTGGAAGTTGTAAAAGGGGGTGCCGGATGTTTTTTACTAGGACGTGTAGTGATGTCTTCAATAACAAAAGAGGACGCCTTACACTCTTCTATAAAGCGCAATGTTTCTTTCTTTGTGTTGAATCTTTTGTTCAGTTCAGCTCTGATTTCTTGAAAATTACCCTTCTGATCTTTAGTTTCAAAAAGTGCGGTAACACGATAAGAAGCTTTGCTAACGAAATCTTTAATTTCTCGTTCACGTTCAACAATTAAACGTACAGCCACTGACTGAACTCGTCCTGCTGATAATGCAGGCTTTATTTTTCTCCACAAAACAGGAGATAATTCAAATCCCACGATGCGGTCGAGTATCCTTCTGGCTTGTTGTGCATTCACTAAGTTTATGTCTATGTCTCTAGGATTCTCTATGGCATTTTGAATAGCATTTTTTGTAATCTCGTGAAAAACAATACGCTTAGTGTTTTTAGGTTTTAACTTTAAGACATCGTATAAATGCCATGAAATAGCTTCTCCTTCGCGGTCCTCATCCGAAGCTAACCAAACAGTTTCTGCTTTTTTTGCTTCAGCTTTAAGTTCACTTACCACTTTCTTTTTATCCGCAGGAATTTCGTATTGTGGTTCAAAGTGATTCTCTATGTCTATTCCCAGATCTTTCTTCTTCAAATCTCTGATGTGTCCATAACTAGATAGAACTTTATAATCGTCTCCTAAAAATTTCTCAATGGTCTTTGCTTTTGCGGGAGATTCGACTATTACTAGGTTTTTATGCATGGTTTTTCCGACTATTTTATTTCTAAATTCACACAAAGGTATTAATAAATGCTTATTACACACCTATTTAATATGAAAAAAAGGTGCTTTAATCAAAAACACCTTTTTTTTCATTACGTTATTTTCTCTTAAAATAGGAGTTTCACCCCTCCTACAAAGTTGATTCCCGCTGTAGGGATATTGTAAAAATATTGATATTTTTGATTCAATAGATTATCTGCTTTGATATAGATAGAGGCTCCTTTATAGAGTCTGTAGGTTACTTCCAAATGTAAGTTGTTTACAGTATCTAAACGATCTACCTGTTTGCTGTCAGCTCTATGAATGTAGCGATAACCTAGCTCTATATCTAATGGGGAAATAGGTCGAACAACAGTTCTGAAATCCAAGTCGAACATAGGTTTCATGAGTAATGCCCAATCATTATCAGCACTCCACTTTCTATAAATTCCGTTCAATGTCAGATCTACAAGATTTTTATAGGCATAGGAAAAAGTTGCACCTACATATACATTATCTGTGTTGGTTACTCCTAAATCTACATCAAAATTATAGCCTTCAATACTCCATTTATTGTATTGAATTAGGTCTTTCTTGATGTTTTGGTATCCTCCAAAGAGGTTTAACCACAACCCGGCAGTAGGAGAAGCTTTGAATCCAACCGAAGCATTTAGTTGCTCGTAGCTGTCTTCCATCCGGTTATGTATTACAAAAGTAGGAAATCCTGTTATAGGGTCTATTGGCCTATTTTCCATTCGATTATGTATTATAGCGTATGGATTTAGAATTTCTAGTTGGCGAAAATCATTGACTTGTCTGCCTCCCGTTGCTTTTGCATAAAACTGGTAGCTATCAGAGAATACATAGCCAATGTTTACATCGGGTGAAACATTGATCGATTTGCCAAATCCAAAGGATAAATCCACATTCGCTCCTAGTCTTAATTTCCAATTATCATCATTGTATTCGTAATAAGGATTAAAGTCGGTTGTGGTATAATTTTTGATGTCTTCATTGTCATAAATAAAGTTGTTCATAGCGAAAGCTACTCCCACCTTACTCTCGTCATTAATAGGGGCGAAAACATTTGCTGTAGTAAATAATTTATTCTCTTTATTATCTTTTATTTGTTTATAAATTATAAAATCCGTTTGTCTGTTGTAATGACTAAACTTAAAATTAACATCGGCTTGAACCGGTAGTTCTTTATTCGTTGTTTCAACACCAGCAGAGAATGAGCCGGATGAGAATTTTTGTTTTCCTTCAGTGATATAGTTGAAATTACTTAATCCAAAACTGCCACCTAGTTTTAAGTTGGCCCCAGCAAACTGATGTTGGTAGTTTATACCGGCACGAGTTTGGTAATAATGTGCATTCCATTTTGGTTTATCTCCTACATCCAACTTTCCATTCATTCCCATTAAGCTAAAATCGATGTTCAGTTTGTCTTTGTCGGATATATTAAACAGATAGTTTATGCGACTGTCTACATTACCTAAATTTCCATAGCCTAAACGGAAATACCCGGGATATCCTTTCTTGAACACCTCTTTCCCCATATAAGGTTCAATAGAGGCCTGTGGAAAGGTATAGCTGGGAGAAAAAGTACTATCGTAAATTACCTCTTTTTTAGTTACTTGAGGTTCTTCAATGGGAGGAACTACATTCAGTTTGGCCGCATCCATTACAGTAGGGTTGTACTCTTGTTCAACCACTACGGTACGAAGAAGGGTGGAGTCTTTGGTTTGTTCTTGTGCTTTGAAAGGAGCAGAAATAAGTAAGGCTCCAAGCATTATATAATAATTGAATTTCATATTTAATCTGTTTATTCTTCCGTAAGTTTATTTAATCTACTTTGAATCATCTCCTCTATGTGTTGGTCTCCTTTATAGTTTTGTTGTAAACTTAAAAGGTATTGGCGAGCTTCTACTTTTTTACCTAACGCAACATTTACGTCCGATAAAAGTATGAATCCACGAGCCAACCAGTAAGCATGAGGTGTACTTTGATCGATAAATTCCAGTAGCTCTTTTTCAGCAGCACTGTATTGTTCTTGATTGTATAACATTTCAGCTACTCTGAACTTGGCTTCAGCACCGTAAATAATACGAGTATCTTTAGCTAATACTTTATAATCATCAAACGCTTTACTTTCTGCTTTTTGATTCATGTAGGCTTTGGCTCTTTCATATAGTGCTTCGTGTTTTAATTCAGGATCAATTTTTTCCTGCGATAAAACATCAGAAGCCGCTTGAATGGTTTCAATGTCGTCTTTTAGAGCTACTGCTGATTGTAAAATTCCTTGATAAGCAATTTGCTTACGGTCGGGTGTTGTTGCTATATCTTTAAGTAGTTTGTAGCTGGACAAAGCGTCATTAAACTGATTGAGTTTGACTTGTACCTCTCCACGCATTACTAATACATCTTCCAAGTAAGGGTTATTGGGGTATTTTAATAGTTCATCGGAGTGATGTAAAATACCTTCGTAGTTTCCTTGCTTTTCAGCAATGGCACATAAATAATAATGAGCACCTAGTTGGAAAGCACCTTGAGGAAAACTTTGTAAGTAGTTGTTGAAACTGTT
>CAZGUI010000019.1:37467-40238 GCA_964528875.1 uncultured Bacteroides sp.
GAATTGCTTGATCGTATTTACCATCTTGGTAATATAATAAACCGATCTCAGTAGCTGCTTTTCTTGCTAGCGGACTTTGTGGGAATTTGGTAGTAAGCTCATTAAAAGCTTCTATCGCTTTAGTATTATTTTTTAACTGTACATAGGAGCGTCCTTTTTCATAAACTGCATTTACTACATAAGGTGATTCCGGATATTTTCCTATGAGTCTGTTTAATAGTGTGATTTTTCCACTGTAATCTTTTTGTATCCCTGAAACAAGAGCCAATTGATAGAAAGAGTAATCTCCAGCTTTGGAGCCTAAACTTTCTGCTTCAGCATAATGTTGTTTGGCTGAATCGAATTGTCTACTTTGGAAGTAGGTATCTCCAATGCGATTGTGTGCATCGGCAATAGCAAATGATCCTTGTGTGTCTCTATTGAGTTGAATGTATTTTGAAAACCATTGTCTGGAGTCATTATACTGTTTGCTGTGGAATGCAATATATCCCAAGTTATAATGAGCCAAGGCATACATTAATGAATTTCTGTCTGTTGTTGTTTGTAAGTAAGCGCTAAAGTCTTGTCTAGCTTCGTTGAAGCGTTCCAATCTGTAATAAGACTCTCCTCTCCAATATAGAGCTTCAGCTTTAGTTTTGTTGTTGTATTTACCCAACTCTAGAGAGAGATTAAAATAATTCAATGCTTCTAAGAAAGAGGCATTGGCAAAAGTTTGTGTTCCTAATTGGAATAATATTTTCTGTTTAGCTTCTAAAATCTGGGCGCTTGGGCGTGTAATGCGGTTAATTGATTCAAGAGCCGGACCATAGCTGCGAGTTGTCATATATACTTCAACCAGGTAACTACTAATTTCTTCAGCATATCTTGAATCCGGATAATCATTTAAGAATTTCTCGAATACTGTAACCGATTCTCCAAAGGCAGAATAAGAGGTTTCATGAATGGTTAATGCATAATTGTAAGCTGCTTGCTCTGCTAAAACCAGATTGGCTTTAGAGTTGGCTGCTTGTTGAAAAGCCATACGAGCATTATTCTTGTCTGCTAACTGAATGTATGCCAATCCCATGTGTAGGAAAGCATTTTGAGCCAAAGCATCGTCAGTCTTTGTTGATCTGCCCAGGTTTTCTGTAGCTTTGGAATACACCTGAGTTTGGTAATATGACATACCTAACATATATAAGGCACTGCGTTGAGGTGAAGAGGTGTTTTGAACGTATTGTTCAAAATTACTTATGGCTTTGGGATAACGTTGATAAATATAGTTAACCTGTCCTAAGATGCGATAGAACTCGGCATTGTTCGGATGGTTGGGATAAGCATCCAATGCATTCTGAGCTACAATCTCAGCTTTGTCCGGTTGATTCTTTGCTAAATAAGAATCGGCAATATAGAAATTAGATAGTGTACCATATTTTTTGTCCATCTGTAAGGTAAGAAAACCTTTAATGGCTTCGTCGTAACGTTCCTGTGTATAACGAATATATGAAATGTAATAGGTGCAGTCGTTGGAGTATCTGTTACTACTCCTGCGTAGTGTTTCAAACCAAATAATGGCATCTTTATTATTTCCCACTTTTAAGTGTGAAAGAGCTAAACGATAGGTCATATCATCGCGTTCATCACTGTCTAATAAATCCAAACGGGATGAGTTAAAGAATGCGAGTGCTTGGTGAAAATTATCATTAAAAAAATGGCTTGAAGCCATTAAAGCGTAAATGCGATTAGTATAGGGTGAATCCGGATGCTTCTCTAAGTGTTGTTCTAATAGAGCAATCTGATTCCGATCTCCCATTTCATATTTTGAGGTGGCTAGCATATAATCAACCTCTAGTGAATGAGAAGGTGTTGGACTTTTTAAGTAATTCTCAAGCATTGTGATAACAGCAGCATAACTTTTTTGCTCATACAACGTTTTGGCTTCTTTAAATAGCGTTTCGTTGGCTGTTATGTTATAGCTTGTTTGTGCTTTAGTCTGTAGTGTAAAAGTAAAGAGTAAAACACTCAATAAGCTAATTAGAATTTTTCTCATGGTTTATTTTAGTTTATACTTTTTTGCAAATATACAAATATATGGATATAATATTGCTTGTAGCTTAATAGTTAAGGGTTTATTAACAAGGTCAACGGTGTCTACTGGAACAAAGAACTATCTTTGGATTTTAATCTTAGTTGTTTAAGTTTGTTTATGCCTTGTCTGATGGAGGGTAACCCAAAATTACTTGCTTGAAGTTCATTAAAAGGGATAAACTGCAATGCGTCTACATCATCTTGTGCCTGAATACCACTAAAGTCATCTATTTTGCATAAAAAAAACAGATCCAATGTGTGAACTGTAAAATCAGAATAATTGTATAAATTAGGAATGGAGAACTGATAAATTGCCTCTTGAACGATAAGTTGCGTTTCTTCCTTTACTTCTCGGATAATGGCCTCTTCTCCTGTTTCGTACATATCTACAAACCCTCCCGGCAGATCGAAAGTCCCCTTGGCCGGTTCTTGAGCTCTGCGTGCTACTAGCAATTCTTCTTTCTGATTGAGTATAATAGCAACAGTAGCTGCTGAGGAGTTGAAATAGTAGATAAACCCACAATGATTACATTTCTTTGATTTCTCATTATTAATAATGAAGTCTGTTGAACCACATTTGGGACAAAACCTGAATTGATTTAATGGATGTGACATAATTCTATTGAGTAATAAAGCTATTTTGATTAACAAAAATACAATAAATAACCATTTTCTACCTCTTTATTCCTCTGTTCTTTTATTCT
>CAZGUI010000020.1:0-38331 GCA_964528875.1 uncultured Bacteroides sp.
AGTAATCTGTAGGTGAGTGTTAAAGCTTGTGTTATTGCTTACATTCGCTTTAAGTAAATAGTACCTAATAATCTTTTCACTTTTTAAGTAATCTGTAGGTGAGTGTTAAAGCTTGTGTTATTGCTTACATTCGCTTTAAGTTCGATTAAAAAATGATTATATTTGTTTTGTGTGCGACAACGAACAATAATAAATTAAACTAAATAGATATGAAAACAAATTATGAAATTCGTTATGCATCTCATCCTGAAGATGCTAAAAGCTATGATACTTCACGCTTACGTCGTGATTTCTTAATTGAAAATGTATTTACAAAAGACGAGGTAAATATGGTTTACTCCATGTATGATCGTATGATTGTTGGTGGAGCAATGCCTGTTAGCGAAGAGTTAGAACTAGAGACTATTGATCCTTTAAAAGCTCCTTTCTTCTTAACTCGTAGAGAGTTGGGTGTTTTCTGTGTGGAAGGTGCAGGAGGTGTGATTACTGTAGATGGTAAAGCGTTTACTTTGAAATACAAAGAGGCCTTATATCTTGGTTCGGGTGATAGAAAAGTAACATTTAAGAGCTTGGATGCTAACAATCCGGCTAAGTTCTATTTTAATTCAACCACAGCTCATCGCAACTATCCTGATAAGTTAATCACAAAAGCTGATGCTATTGTTGCAGAGATGGGTTCTTTAGAAGGCTCTAATGAGCGTAAAATTAACAAGATGATTGTGAATCAAGTGCTTCCAACTTGTCAACTTCAGATGGGGATGACGGAGTTGTCCACCGGAAGTGTTTGGAATACGATGCCGGCTCACGTTCACTCACGTAGAATGGAAGCTTATTTCTATTTTGAAGTACCCGAAGAGCATGCGGTTTGTCATTTAATGGGCGAGGTGGATGAAACAAGACACATCTGGATGAAGGGTGACCAAGCGGTTCTTTCTCCTGAATGGTCTATCCACTCTGCTGCTGCCACTCATAACTATACTTTTATTTGGGGTATGGGTGGCGAGAACTTAGATTATGGTGATCAAGATTTCTCTAAAATTACAGATTTGAAATAGTCAATCGTGAGGTTTCATTGTACCTTTTCTGATTGAATATATAGTCTAGCTTAGTCCCAATTCCACATGGAGTTGGGACTAATTTGTTATTCGTCAATTCATGTTTCTTATTTTATTGTAAATCAGGAAGAAAGATTAATCGAACTCAGGTTATTAGTAGTTTAAATAGAGTCTTTTTCCTTTTTAGCAACAGCGAGGATATTACGAGTTAAACCCTGAAATTTGGCGCGTTTAACTGCACTTTTTCGGAATAGCTCTTGATATTGAATTTCATTTAATGCAATCCAATCCTTTTTTTGCATAACTAATATAGGAGGAGGAATATGGAACTCCTCTATTAGCGTTGGGGTTGAAAAACGATTCCAAGGACAAACCTTCTGACAGTCGTCGCAACCATAAATTTTATTGCTGAGTGCAGACTGAAATTCATCCGGAATCTCACTCCTGTTCTCAATGGTAAGATAAGAAATGCATCTTCTGCTGTCTAATTCATAGGGAGCATATAATGCTTGTGTTGGACAAGCCTCAATACAGCGTGTACAATTGCCACATCTATTTTTTTGTGGTTCGTCGTATTCCAACTCAATATCAATAAAAAGTTCACCTAAGAAAAAAAAGGAGCCTTGATAAGGAATAATGAGTTGGTTGTTTTTACCAATCCATCCCAATCCTGCTTGATATGCCCAATATCGCTCCATAACAGGAGCTGTATCGCAAAAAAACCTTCCTTGAATGGGTGTAATTTCGTTGTGAATGTAATGAAAAAGCTGCTTGAGTTTCTCTTTCATTACCAAGTGGTAGTCTTGACCATAAGCGTACCAGGCAATTTGGTAAGTATCTGGATCTATTTTTTGTTTCGGATAGTAGTTCAAAGCAACAGAAATAATACTTTGTGTTCCTTCACAAAGTAGTTGAGGATTCAATCTTTTCTCCAAATTATTATGCAAATACAACATGTCTGCTGCATACTCTTTTTGAAGCCAAGTTTTGAATTTAGTTTGCTGTTCCTCTGTTACCAGTTGAGCTGAGGCTACACCACAAGCAGAAAAACCGAGACGTTTGGCCTCGGCTTTAATTTTTTCTGTGATCTCTTTTTTAGAGTAGCTTGAATTCATAACCCTCTTCCTTCCAAAACTCGATAGAACGAGGTAAAGCGTATTGTAAATTTCCTTTATTCCACGATCTTAGTGAATCGTGAAAAGTAACAATAGAGCCATTTCGGGTGTATTTCACGACCTTCTTAAAAACCTGAGCACCATCCACTATTTTACTATAGTCTCTGGATACTAAGTCCCACATAATAATTTTATACTTTTCTTTGAGCCTTTTATATTGTTTAGGTTTCATTTGACCATGAGGTGGCCTAAACAAGTGACTTTCTAATAGCTCTTGAGCAAGTATTACATTATCAATGTACTCATCCGCATTATGTTCAAATCCACGCAAATGGTTGTAGGTATGATTGCCCACTTGATGTCCGGCATCTACTACCATTTGGTATACATCGGGGTGTTTTCTTACGTTATCGGCAACCATAAAAAAGGTCGCCTTGATTTGATGTTTGTCTAACAGGTCTAATACCCAAGGGGTAACTTCAGGAATAGGACCGTCATCAAAAGTTAAATATATAGCCTTTTCATTTGCATCCATCCGAAAGATTGCTTCGGGATATAGGTTGCGAAATATTTTAGGTGGCTGTTCTATAAGCATCCGTTCTTATTTAAGTTTAACCTTGGCAATATAAACATCGTAGAGTTGGTTCAGCTTATTTTCATAAGTTTCTGCCATCTCCTGGTTATATTCCTTCATAAGCAATTGCTCAGTGTTTAGAAGAGTCAGATGGTATTCAATCTCTCTTGAAGAGACTGCCATGCTGTAGGTGTTAAGACTTAAGTACCAGGTTAGATACTCCACAGATTTATCTGCCAGTGCACCTACAATTCTATCACCATCTTCTTTTTCACTAAGCATATAGAAAGCTTCAGCCAGTTGCAAGGCTCCATTCTGAATGTCATAAGGAACATTTGCGTGTGGAATCATCTCCTCACAGTAGCGTAATGCTTTCAGTGCTTTATCTTTTTGGTTTTCTTTTACTAATTCTGTTACGAGTGTTGCAAATAAACGTCTGTGTGTGTAACACATACGCATTGCATTCTCATCTATATAAATATGGGGGTGATTGATACCTCCAAACTTAAATTTGTTCATTAAGTTGTCATACGTCTTCTCAATATCTATTTTACTATTGAGCTCTTCCATGTTGAATGGAGTAAAGCGTAGAGCTAATCCTTCTTGTATAAAGTTCCTTTCAAAAGAAATACGATTTTCACTGCCTACAGTTATAGCCATGTAGATGGGGCGTTCCCAATTGGCTTCGGCCAACATTTCAAGCATAATCAGCTCGCTTTTGTAAAGAGCTCTTTTGCCTTTTAATGAGATGCTCATTACATCGGGGATTGAGTCTCCCAATGCTTTAGGTATATGCATACCTGATTTGCGAACAGCTTCTTTATCAATGGTGATAACAATGCTATCTGTAGGAATTACTTTCAGTTCTTCTTTGTCTGAACGTACCCAATATTTCAATATGTTTTTAAGTTCGTAAGGGTTTTCTCCAAACTCTTTATGGAGTGCTTCTAATACTTCCGGACGATTTTCAGCCTGACTATAAAGTGTTTCTATTTGTTGCTTTAATTCAGGACGAATAGGAACATATTCATTTGTTCCCTCAACGTACTCTATTCTATTCCAAGTAATGGGTAGAGCAGGAGAGTCGTAAGCTGGTTTCTTCATTTGGTCAATGTACCAGTCGGTTTGTAGGTAACTTAAGTTACAAGTACGTGCGTCTGTACGGAAACCTTCCACTTCGTGGTTATACCAAAGGGGGAAGGTGTCGTTATCTCCGTTGGTAAATATAATAGGGTTTCCTTCTTCCGGAAGAGACATCAGGTAGTTCTGACCAAAATCTCTGGCTACATATCGGTTGGATCGATCGTGATCGTCCCATGTCTGACTGGCCATTTGTATAGGAATCAGCACACAAATTACAGTAGCAATACTTGCTGCAATTGTTCTATCTTGTTTCAAGTAGTGCATTAACAATCGGGTAACTCCTGCTACTCCCAAGCCAATCCAGATGGCAAAAGCATAGAAAGAACCGGCATAGGCATAATCCCGTTCACGGGGTTGCATCGGAGTTTGATTCAAGTATAGTACAATGGCTAATCCGGTCATAAAGAACAAGAAGAATACAACCCAAAACTGTTTAGTCCCTTCTTTTCCCCTATACAATTGCCATAATATACCTATGATACCTAGCAATAGAGGTAGTGCATAATATACATTGCGTCCTTTATTCTCTTTTAAGTCTGTAGGTAAAAGCTTTTGGTTTCCTACAAGTATATTATCAATTACAGGAATACCTGTGATCCAGTTGCCATTTTCAATTTCTCCATGTCCTTGAATGTCGTTTTGACGACCCACAAAGTTCCATAAGAAATAGCGCCAATACATATAATTCACTTGATAGGAAAAGAAGAATTTTATGTTTTCCCAGAAAGTAGGAATAGTAAGAGTAATCATCTCTCCACATTGGTCATACATAACTTGTTTTCCTTCAATATCCATCCAGCGTTTGTAATATTCTGCATGATTACTGCTGTACATACGAGGGAATAACATGTTTTGAGCGTATGCGTACTCTATACGTCCGGGTACTTCTATATAAGAGTCTTTCTCTTGTGCGTCAGTCTTTTCTTTGCGAATATATTTAGTGGATTCTGATTTTTGGCGAGGCACACAATATCCATCTTTTACTTCCAACTCAACTTTTGAAGCAAAGGTTTCACCATAAAATAAGGGGCGTGTTCCATATTGTTCACGAGCCAAATATTCTCCTAAAGTGAAAATATCTTCCGGTGAATTTTGATCCATTGGAGGGTTGGCCGTAGAACGAATGACAATCAGTGCATACGATGAATATCCAATCAAAATCATCATTACACACAATAAAGAGGTATTTAAAACACGTGCAGATATCTTATATTTTGCATTTATGGAATCACTAAAGAGGTAGAAGGCTAACGCTACAAGAACAATTAATCCAATAATAACACTGGTTATTCCATGTCCATAGAAAGGAATACCCACTAAGGCAATAGTTAGTAAAAAAGAGATGTTTGTTCGGAGTTGGCTCTTTTGGTTTAAGCTTTCGTAAATACTCCATATCAAAGTAGAAACAAGTATAATTAGGTAGGCAATAACACCGGAGTTGAAAGAGAAACCTAAGGTGTTAACAAAAAAGAGTTCAAACCAACCTCCCACTTTTACTACACCCGGTACCATACCGTAAAGAACAACAGCCACTAATGCTCCGGAACCGATGAGGGCAAGTATAGAGCCTTTTAAGTTGGCGTTAGGATTCTTTTTGAAGTAATATACCAGCACAATGGCAGGTAAACAAAGTAAGTTCAATAAGTGAACGCCAATACTTAGTCCCGTTAAATAGGCAATTAAGATGAGCCATTTATCGGAATGAGGCTGATCGGCAACATCTTCCCATTTCAGGATTAACCAGAAAACAATGGCTGTGAATAGAGAAGAATAGGCATATACCTCCCCTTCTACTGCACTAAACCAGAATGTATCACTAAATGTATAGGCTAAAGCACCAACAATTCCACTACCCATGATGGTAATTATTTGTCCGGTAGAAATCGTGTCCTGGTATTCTTTAACTAAAAGCTTTCTAACCAAATGCGTAATTGACCAAAAGAGAAACAAAATACAAGCACCACTCATTAAGGCACTCATATAATTGACCATTTTTGCAACTAATGAGGGATCACTTACAAACTGAGTAAAGAAGTTTGCGGTTAACATAAAAAAAGGAGCACCAGGAGGGTGTCCAACCTCTAATTTATATGCTGTGGTAATAAATTCTCCACAATCCCAAAAGCTAGCTGTAGGTTCTATTGTCATGCAATAGACGGTTGCAGCGATGATAAAAACGATCCAACCTACCAGGTTGTTTATCTTTTTATATTGTTTCATTAGCCTCTATTTGAATCAATTAAATTTATTTAATGGTGCAAAGATAGTGATTTGTGTTAAAGTAAAGGAATAAGAAGTCTAAAAATGCTATTAATCAATAATATATAATCCTTTTTTAGAATATTTAGGCATACTGTTCAGGAGTGTTTTTTCAATACACGATGAGGAAGATTTCCATGTCCCAGCAGCTCAATAGGACAGTGGTAGGTTTTCTCTAACCATTCACTGGATATTTCTGTGTCGGGGTGATAATCTAAGGTTTCATTAATACAAGCTATTGATTTTACTTGTTGAAGAACAGTTCCTATATCGTGACTGACTAACACAATGGCACATTGTTTATTTATATCCTGTAACAACTCGTAAAGCTTAGTCTCAAATTCACGATCAATATACGTACTGGGCTCATCCAAAATTAATAATTCAGGATTTGAAACGATAGCCCTTCCCAACAGTGCTCGTTGAATTTGTCCCCCACTTAATTTTCCTATGGATTGCTGTTTGTAGTCTATTAATCCCACCTGTTCTATGATATGCTCTATCTTTTCTTTGTAGTTTGAAGGGATTTTACCAGTTAACGAAGTTTTGCAGGCTAGTCCGGAAGCAATAACATTAAAGACAGAAATGGGGAACTTCTTATCTATGTTATGGTATTGAGGCAGATAACCTATGGTTAACTCCGGAACAGTAGTGTTATCTCTATAAAAGGTAATAGATCCTTTATAAGCTTGATGAAGTCCCAAGATACATCGAATCAATGTGGTTTTTCCCCCACCGTTAGGGCCAATTATACCTAAGAAATCATTCTTGAAAATAGCTAAATTGGCATCTCTCAGTACAACTCGATTATCATAATTAGCAGTAAGCTGATTGATACATACTAAGCGTTTTTTTTCTTGTTCAGTCCTCTTTTCCATAAGATCAGTTACTTTAATGCTTCAGCGATGTGAATAATCTCTTCGTGCCAATTGTATGACAACGGATTGATAGGAACTAAAATAGCACCTATTTCTTTTGCTATAATAGCAGCATTCTTTTGGTCAAATTCCGGTTGAATAAAAATAACTTTTACGTTGTTTTCTTTTGCTGTTTTGATCAGCTCCTTTAGATGAAAAGGAGACGGCTCTTTTCCTCCTTCTTCAATGCTTAACTGGATTAAGCCATACTCTTGGGCAAAATAGGATAAGGCAGGGTGATAAATCATAAATGCTTTTGATTGATCCGACTCATTGAGTATTGATGCAATGTGTTGTGCCGTAGACGCTATCTTTTGTTTTTCTAGTTCGTAATTCTCCTTATAAAAATCTTTATTCTCAGGGTCAATGTCTATCAAACCCATATAGATGTTCTTCAAAATTACTAAAGCATTATTGGGGGAGTTCCAAATGTGAGGTTCTATGCCACCTTTGTGTGTGTGACCTTCGTGTTCCTTTTCTTCTTGAATGAGAGGTACACCTTTTGACAAATTATAAAAAGTCGTTTCAGGAGCATTTTCTTGCAGTCTTTCCATCCAAAGTTGTTCAAAGCCTAGATATCCGGTGTATAACAGAGCTTTACTTTTTGATAATCTAACCAATTGTTGAGGAGTAGGGTCATAAGTCTCCGGACTGGTACCATTAGGAACCATAACGTTTACGGTGTATTTATCTCCTACTAATGCTTCCGTAAAGTATTTTATTGGCTCTATGGTTACTGTGAGCTGTTGTTTATCTTCTTTTGGCTTTTCAGCACAAGAGCTGCATATAAGTAGGCTCAATACTATAAATATGATATGATAGGGTTTCATTTTCTCTTTTGTTAATTCTTGGTGGCACATAAAATCTCTCTCTTTCCATGTGGAGGGCCTGGCACTTTTTGTACCTTAAATCCACTGTTTCTAAGCATTCGTTTGACAACACCTTTAACACAGTAGGAAGTAAGTCTGCTCTGTGGCTTCATAATAACAGATAGTTGTTGGAAAAGGTTTTCTTGCCACATATCAGGTTGTTTTTCAGGAGCAAAAGCATCAAAGTAAACTAGATCATAATGTTCCTTTGGAAGTTTAAATATCTCTTCCTTAAAATCCCCCTCTATTTTATGTAACGTAAAATAGGGCGATAATTTTACCGGTTGATTCCATGTTGCCAGATGAATATCTCCTAAGAGTTTACTGGCTTCATAGTCTAGTTGGGCTACCTCATCCCATGAAAGAGGATATTTTTCCAACGTGGTATAGTTTGTTTTTACCTTTTGATTGATCGCTTCAATAGCTGTTAAGTAAGTGTTTAAACCGGTACCAAAACCAACTTCCAGTATATTCAGTTCTTCTTTAGCAAAGGTGTTAAATCCGTTTTTTATGAAAATGTGTTGAGATTCTGTTAGAGCCCCTTTCGTGGAGTGATAATGTTCATCCAATGAGGGGATGAAATAAGTTCTGCTTCCATCTTCAGTCTCTTTGAGTATTATATCTTTTTTATTCATACAATTACACAAGATAAGAAAAAACTCCTTTTGCAAAAAGGGCAATTAAGATATATCTCATTAGTTTTCCTAATACCATACTTATGGTTACTACCCCTAAGTGACTTCTTATTAAACCTAAAGTGATCGCTATGATTGTACCTATACCGGGAAGGAAGGCAAAGAATGCAATAAATCCACTTCTTTTGTATAAAATAATCTTCATGCGTCTGAGTTTAGCCTCAGGGACTTTGAATAATTTATATATCCAATCCATATTTCCCACTCGCCCTATATAATAGCAAGTTAAACCTCCCAAAGAGTTACCTATTGTGGCAATAATTACACATATTGTAGCATTCAATCCTAGAGATGGATACAACAATCCTAAGAGTATGGTTTCAGAACTAAAGGGAAATACTGTTCCTGCTAAAAAGGCTGCAATAAACATGCCCCAATAACCCCAATCGATTAAAAAGTTTATAAGAGTGTCCATAAGTTAAAGGCAAAAACTGCAAATAAACCAATCGTTGTAATGATGAAGAAGCCATTCGCCCATTTACCTTTGGTTAAAGCAAAGAAATGAGCCACAAGAATACTGTTTCCTATCAATATACAGGGTAGTAAAAGGGTGATGTGAATCGGTTGTAGAAAAATAAATAAGTAGAGTGTTGCAGTTATAAAAATAATTACCTTTAGGAAGGTGCGTATATTCAGCTTATTTCGATGACGATTAATGGTATAATGTATACTACTAATGATGAATAATACAAAAAAATAAAATATAGTAGCCAATAAATTAGTAGGTAACCGGAGAAGTGTAACATTCGAATACCAATGAAAAGCTTCTTTAAAAGGGGCATAAAAGTAATCCATCTGTTGGGTAAAGTATGCAAAAGCAAACAAAAACCAGTATGGCATTATATACCCTAAAATGGAAGTACAGAGACTCTTTGCATTCATTGATTGCAGCATAATGACAGCAATCAAAAGAACCGGAATGAAAAATAACGATTGAGGAATCAGCAAACTAATAATACCTAGGTAGATAAAACTTTGAAAAAGTAAGCCTCCCGAGTTCTTTTCCTGATAACTACTGAATAGAGAAAAGAGTATGCCTATGAATAATAAAGGAATGATGATCCCAATCTGCCCCTTATGTAAAAAGGGGCAAGCAGAGACGTACAAGAAAAACACAGAGGTTTGTAAAGAAGCTCTGATTTGTATTAATCCAAACTTGTTATTGAGGGGTACTAATAAGTAACCTATGATTAAAAAGGAGATAAAAGCCAACCCTTTGGATACCTCAGCATTGAGGTTTTGGAATATATCCGGAAAATATGAGGGGATTGGTAAAGAAGGAGAAGAAAAAAATAAGGCTACAAACCAAAATGTTGTCGATATAAGTAAGGAGTAGCTAAAAATGTAGCGTCCTAACTTTTTTCTTGTTTGTAACGAGTTTCTTCTCACGTCTTCTTTATTTAATTACAAATCAAAACCAAGATCTTTGCGATAGTATTTGTCTTCAAAGTCTATTTCCTGAGCAAGTTTATAGCTATTCCTTAAAGCTTCCTCTTGATTTTCTCCATAAGATGAGATGGCAAGAACTCTTCCACCACTAGTTACAATATCATCTCCCTTTTGGTTGGTTCCTGCATGGAAAATGAGGCTGTTCGGATGTTCTTTAATTTTATCTAGCCCCTTAATAACAAACCCTTTGTTAAATGCTTCGGGATACCCTCCGCTTACCATAACCACACAAGCAGCTGTTCTAGAGTCTAATAATAATTCTTTAGTATCAAGATTTCCGTCAGTAACACCTTGAAGTAAATCAAGCAGGTCACTCTTTATACGTAAAACCACACTCTCCGTTTCCGGGTCTCCCATACGAACGTTATATTCAATAACATAAGGTTCGTTATTTACTTTAATTAGTCCAATGAAGATAAACCCTTTATAAACTAACTGTTCTTGTTTCAGTCCGTTTATTGTGGGTTCTATGATTTGTTTGCGTACCTTTTTCATATAGACATCGTCAGCAAAAGGAACAGGTGTGATGCTTCCCATACCTCCGGTATTTAGTCCGGTGTCTTTCTCTCCAATACGCTTGTAATCTTTAGCAACAGGTAATATTTTGTAGTTGGTTCCATCAGTTAAGACAAAAACAGAGCACTCAATTCCCGATAAAAATTCCTCTATAACTACTGTTTGACTAGCCGCTCCAAAACTTCCTGAAAGCATTGAGTTCAGTTCTTTTTTAGCCTCATCAAGAGAGGGTAGGATTAAAACTCCTTTTCCTGCACAGAGCCCATCTGCTTTTAAAACATAAGGAGCATCCAGCGTTTCTAAAAAGAGTAGTCCTTCTTCTAAATTATCTTTGGTTATACTTTTATATTTAGCTGTAGGAATGTTGTGACGATCCATAAAAGCTTTAGCAAATTCTTTGCTACCTTCCAGTTGTGCAGCATCTTTTGAAGGGCCTATTACTGATATATGTTGTGTGCTATTGTCTGATTGGAATGCATCGTAAATTCCTTCTACTAGAGGTATTTCAGGACCAACAACAATCGTGTCAATATTATGTTCAACACTCCATTTTTTCAAAGCATCAAAATCTGTAATGCAAAGATCTACATTTTCTCCAATTGTCGCTGTTCCGGGGTTCCCGGGAGCAATAAATAATTTATCTAATTGAGCGCTTTGTGCTATTTTCCAAGCTAACGCATGCTCTCTACCACCTGATCCTAAAAGTAAAAGTCTCATAATTATATATTAAAATCAAATAACAATTTGCTGTTTATAAATAATCGTCAAAATATTGTGTAATTTTTTCTTGTAGATGTACTCTGTCTTTACCTATTACATTGTGTCCATGATTAGGATAGATGAATAAGTCGGGTTGTGTCCCTGCTTCAATGCAAGCATTTATGAAAGAGTATGTATGTTGAGGTATACAAACATTGTCTTTTCCTCCATGAATCAGTAGGAGATGTCCTTTTAACCTCCCTGCATACTTCTTCATGTCTGTCTGCTCATATCCCTCCGGATTAGACTTTGGATTACTCATGTAACGTTCACCATACATAATTTCATAGAAGCTCCAGTCTACCACAGGGCCACCGGCAACACCCACCTTGAAAACATCTGAGTGCTTAAGTAGCAGAGAGAGCGTCATATGTCCACCAAAGCTCCATCCATGCACTCCTATCCTCTCGGAGTCAACATACGTTTGTTGCTTGAGCCATTCCACGCCTTTCATTTGATCTGCGGTCTCTATTACACCAAGCTGCTTATAGGTGGAGTTTTCAAAATTCAGACCTCTATTACTGCTCCCTCTGTTATCAATAGAGAAAACAACATATCCTCTGTTGGCCATGTAAATGTCCCAACCACGAGTACCCCATAGCCAATTTTTAGTAATAAGTTGAGCGTGAGGTCCACCATAGACATATATAATAGTGGGGTATTTTTTATTGGGATCAAAATCTGCAGGTTTTACCATCCTGTAGTATAGTTTTGTTCTATTATCAGCAGCTAATAGTGTGTCAACTTCAATGATTGGAAGTTGATATTCGCTAAAAGGATTGTCTGAGGTATGTATGATTCGTTTATCTTTAGAGTTTATAGTGGAATAGCACTCAATTTTTCTAGGTGTGCTTGGATTAGAGTACCTGTCAATGATGAACTCTCCCGATGTACTCAGAATACCTTTGTGAACACCTTCTATTTCATTTAAAAGCCTTTTTTCACCTTTAAGATTGATGGCATACAAGTGATTTTCCAAAGGAGAAGCTTCAGTGCTACTGTAAATTATCTCTTTTTGCTTGATATTGAAGCCATTGAGCTGAGTAACTAACCAATTGCCTTGTGTAAGCTGTTGAATCAATTCACCTTCGGTATTGTACAAATAGAGATGATTGAAACCATCTTTCTGGCTTTGATAGAGAAATAAGTTGCTATCCCAAGGTAAAAAAGTAATGGGGTTTTGAGGCTCCACGTATTTAGGGTGAGACTCTTCAAATAAAACTTTGACTAAATTTCCCGTTTGTACATTGTATTGGCAGAGTTTGGCTAGGTTTTGTGCTCTGTTTAACTCAATCAAAAAAACGCTTTTTTCATCAGGGCTCCAACTGATATTTGTAAAGTATCTATCGGTAGGGTCTCCTATATTTAAATAAATAAAAGAGTCTTCATATACATTATATATACCCACACTTACCTTATGACTTTTGTTTCCGGCCATAGGGTAGTGAATATTATGAATCGTAGTCGACGATTTTTCTAGTTCCGTTATGGGATATTGATCAACCATTCTTTCATCCATTTTGTAGAAAGCCAGTAGTCGTCCTCCCGGGCTCCAAAAAGTGCCCTTTTTGATTCCAAACTCTTGTTGATGTACACTTTTTCCACAAACCACACCTTCAGGCTCCAAGGTTACTCTCATGTTGTTAACATATAAATTGTTGTCAACGGTGTAAGCAATGTTTTTACTTAATGCATGAAAATCTATATTTTGTGCTTTCGCTTTAATCTCTATTTTATTAATCAGTTTATTGTTGTTCCAGTCATAAATAAAAAACAAATTATTTTTCCGGATTAAGAGATGCCTTTCCACACTCCATGGTAAAGAAACAGAATATAGGCTGTTTAATCTTCCTTCTTTAGGTAAGTATTTATTGAGTGTATCTCGTTGAATGATAAATTCTCTCTTCTCTTTTCTAGGATTGTAAATACAAAGTGAATCATGACTGGGAATGGTATATAAGTCGCCCCACCAGTGTATATTGTAAAGGTCATCTACAGAGATGTAAGTTTTTCCTCCGGGAGTCAAGTTCTCTAGCGTTAAGTTCTTTAGTCCTTGCGCTAAAGAGAAAGTAATGTTGGCTATTAGAAATAAAAGGAAAAAGAATAATTGTTTATTAGCTTTCATTGTCCCTTCTTTTGTTTCTGGATGAGTTGTAAAAGTGTTTTTTATTTGAAGGCTTTCTTGTCTTTGAAGAATCTGTGTTAGTGCGATAATCCTTCTTTTTTCTAAAAGATTTTCGTTCTTTACCTTCTTGTCGAAACTCCTTATATTTACCTCCGAAGATTTCATATTTTCTTAGTTCACACTCTAAAGGACCATTGAAAAGTTTCATTCTGCCACTAGGTTTTAACCCTATGTTGTCAAAACATTCCTCTTTATAAGATAAAATCCATGCATCACCTCCTGTAAAAGCGTGTTTTAGTCGCTCACCAATCATTTTATATAATCCTGCAAGGTCTTGAAGAGTGATTCTTTCCCCGTAGGGTGGATTAGTTATCAAAATGGATTTCTCTTTGGGCTGTTCAAAATGTTGAAAAGACTGAACTTTAAACTCAATATCTTTTATGGTACCTGCATTTTTAGCATTAATGGTAGCTATATCGATGGCCTTAGAATCAATATCGTACGCATAGATCTTATGATTGAAATCACGTTCTTGACTGTCATCGTTGTAGATGGAATCAAAAAGCTCCTGATCAAAATTCTCCCATTTCTCAAAAGCATATTGTTTTCTGAAAACACCCGGTGCAATGTTTCGGGCGATTAATGATGCCTCAATAGGAAATGTGCCCGAACCACACATGGGGTCAATAAAGTCGGTTTCTCCTTTCCATCCGGTTAACAAAATAATTCCCGCAGCTAACACTTCATTTAACGGTGCAATAGTAGCCTCTTGTCTGTACCCTCTTCGATGCAAAGATTCTCCTGAAGAATCTAATGATAGGGTGCAAGTAGTATTTGCTATGTGAATATTAATATATAAATCGGGGTTGTTAAGCCTAATAGAAGGTCTATCTCCATCTTGATCTCTGAAATAATCAACGATGGCGTCTTTTACTCTGTACGATAAGAATTTAGAGTGTCTAAACTTCTCACTGAAAACTACTGCATCTATAGCAAAAGACTTCTTAGGAGTTAAATACTTACTCCAATCCAATGATTTAATCTCCTCATAAACCTGATCAGAATTCTCTGCTGTAAACTCATGTATAGGTACAAGGATACGAACAGCTGTTCGTAGAGAGAAATTTGCCCGATAAAGCATCTCTTTGTCTCCTGAGAAAGAGACCATGCGTCGTCCTGGTTTGATGTCCGAAGCACCTAGTTGAGTCAGTTCATTCGCCAAAACCTCTTCCAGTCCCTGAAAAGTTTTAGCAATCATTTGAAAGGATGTATTCATTATTTAAGTAGTAGCTAATATTAATATTCTTCTTTTCTTGCTTGAACAACACGTTCTCCCGGAGCAATGTCGTCTGTTACCCAAATGTTTCCTCCAACAACAGCCCCTTCGCCAATCGTTATTCGTCCTAATATGGTTGCATTGGAATAAACAATGACATGATCTTCCAATATAGGATGTCTGAGGATTCCTTTAATGGGTTGGCCTTTATCATCGAGAGGAAAGCTTTTTGCACCTAAAGTTACTCCTTGGTATAGTTTTACGTGATTGCCAATGATGCAAGTCTCTCCAATAACCACTCCTGTTCCATGGTCGATGGTAAAATGATGGCCTATTTTTGCTCCCGGATGAATATCAATCCCTGTTTCACTATGAGCCATCTCAGAGACGATTCTGGGAATGAGAGGAATATCTAGTTGCATTAATTCATGAGCAATGCGATAGTTACTAATGGCTTTTACTGCAGGGTAACAGAAAATGACTTCTCCTATACTTTTTGCTGCCGGGTCTCCATTGTAAGCTGCCTCAACATCGGTAGATAGTGTCTCTCGCATGGCAGGTAATGTAGCAATGAATTGTGCCGTAAGTTGAGCTGCATGTCTTCTTTTCTCTTCAAAGCTTTGGTGGCAAATATTACCTTTTCCAAAACAAATGCCGGCTAGTATCTGATCACTTAAGAGTTCAAAAAGATGTTCTACGTTTGTTCCAATGTGGTATTTTATGGTTCTACTGTTTACGGTTGAATTGCCATAGTAACCGGGAAATAAAATGGAACGCAAGAGTTCAATAATTTCTATCAGAATTTTAGAAGAAGGCAAAGGTTCACCATCATTGTGCTGATGAAAAAGATTTTGATAGGACTCACTTTTTGAAAGATCGTCAACTGTTTTGGTAATTATATTGATATAATCCGAAGTGTTCATGCTTTTAACCCCTATGTTGCAGTATATAAGTGTACAAAGATAATAATTTTTTTATCTATTTTTTAAGGTACGGCGCACAAAAACAGGGTGAATCTTGTTATCTTTGATAGAATCATATAAAAAAATTAAAAATGAAGAAAATAGCAACAAAACTAACTGATTTAGTTGGTAAT
Organism: uncultured Bacteroides sp.; assembly: GCA_964528875.1. GTDB lineage: Bacteria > Bacteroidota > Bacteroidia > Bacteroidales > Bacteroidaceae > Bacteroides_E. Next base: position 15,849 of record CAZGUI010000020.1, read on the forward strand.
ACTCCGTTGATGGAACTCTCTAATTTTTCTAAGCATAAAAATCTCAAAGGAAAGTTATATGCAAAGTTAGAATACTTTAATCCTGTAGGAAGTGTGAAAGATAGAGTTGCCTTGTCAATGGTTGAGAATGCTGAAGCTAATGGTGTCTTACACCCCGGAGCCACTATTATTGAGCCTACGAGTGGTAATACCGGGGTGGGTTTGGCTTTTGTAGCTGCATCCAAAGGATATCAGTTGATTTTAACGATGCCTGAAACCATGAGTGTAGAACGAAGAAGTTTATTGAAAGCATTAGGAGCAAAGTTGGAATTAACCGAAGGAGCTAAAGGAATGAAGGGTGCTATTGCAAAAGCAGAAGAATTACAGCAAAGTATTGAAGGCTCTGTTATTTTACAACAATTTGAGAATCCTGCAAATCCTGCTGTTCATTATCGTTCCACTGGTCCTGAGATATGGGATGCTACCGAAGGTAAGGTTGATGTTTTTGTCGCTGGTGTGGGTACAGGTGGTACTGTAAGTGGAGTAGGTAAAGCTTTGAAAGAAAAAAACAGCAAGGTACAAATTGTTGCTGTAGAGCCTAAGGGTTCTCCTGTTCTTTCTGAGGGGAAAGCTGGGTCACATAAAATACAAGGTATTGGTGCAGGGTTTATTCCTAAGAATTACGATGCTACAGTTGTGGATGAGGTTTTTCCTGTAACCGATGATGAGGCCATCAAAGCCAGTCGGGAATTAGCTCATCAAGAAGGATTAATGGTGGGGATCTCCTCGGGTGCAGCAATTTTTGCGGCTCAGGAAATAGCTAAACGCGAAGAGAATAAAGACAAAGTAATTGTGGCTCTTTTACCCGATACAGGAGAGAGATATTTATCCACCTTACTTTATGCTTTTGAAGATTATCCGTTATAATTTATAGAGGATTTATAGGGTGATATAAAAAGAGGGTGTGTTTATGACTTCAAAACACATCCTCTTTCTCTTTTCGTTAGTTCCAATGTATTATTTTTTACTATCTACTAAAGCAAAATCTAATTGTTTTTTCTCTAAATTAGCACTAGCCACTTGAATGTTAAGCGTATCGCCTAAAGCATAAACTTTATTGTTTCTTTGTCCTCGCAAGCAATAGTTCTTTTCATCAAAAACATAGAAGTCATCGTCTAAGTCGCGTATGGGAATCATACCTTCGCATTTGTTTTCATTAATCTCAACATATAATCCCCATTCAGTAACTCCGGAGATAACCCCTTCAAACTCATTACCTAACTGATTGGCCATAAACTCCACTTGTTTATATTTGATAGATGCGCGTTCAGCATTGCTGGCAATCAACTCCATCTCTGAACAATGATCGCATAATTCCTCTTGTTTTTTCTCGGACACACTCGATCCACCAGCTAAATAGCGTGTTAATAATCTATGTACCATCATATCGGGGTAACGACGTATCGGTGAGGTGAAATGCGTGTAGTATTCAAAACCTAATCCGTAGTGCCCAATGTTATGGGTGGAGTACCTTGCTTTTTGCATGGTTCGGATTGAAATAGTCTCTATTAAATTCTCCTCCTTCTTGCCCTGAATATTGGCTAAAAGCTTATTGATGGATTTTGATATGGCTTCCTGCCCTCCACTGGTGCGTATTTTATAACCAAAACGGGCAATGAACTCCGATAGGTTTTCTAACTTATCCGGATCAGGAAGATCGTGAATACGATAAGGAAATGTTCTAGCTTTGTGAGTATCGGATACACGTCCAATTTTTTCAGCTACAGTACGATTGGCTAAAAGCATAAACTCTTCAATGAGTTTGTTCGCCTCCTTGCTTTCAGTGAAATAAACCCCTAAAGGTCTTCCGTTTTCATCCAAATTAAAGCGTACTTCTACACGATCAAAATTAATAGCTCCCTTTTTGAATCGGTCCTCTCTTAACTTTTCTGCCAGTTGATGTATAGCTATAATCTCTTTGCTGTAACTCCCTTGCCCTGTTTCAATACGCTCTTGAGCTTCCTCATAAGAAAATCGTTGATCAGATTTAATCACAGTTCGTGTAATTTTGCTGTCAATTAACTCTTGTTTGCTGTTAAATCTGAAAAGTACCGAGTAGGTTAGCTTTTCTTCATCTGGGCGTAATGAACAAATAAAATTAGATAAACGCTCCGGAAGCATAGGGATTGTACGATCCACTAGATAAATAGAATTAGCTCTTTCTTCTGCCTCTTGGTCAATAACATCACCCTCTTTTACATAATGCGTAACGTCGGCAATGTGCACCCCCACCTCTGTCTCTCCATTTTTTAGAAACTGAACCGATAAGGCATCGTCAAAGTCTTTCGCATCTTCAGGGTCAATGGTAAAGGTCGTGATGTTACGATAGTCCAAACGGTTTTTATATTCTTCTTCAGGAATCACGTCAGATATATCATCTGCAAACTTCTCCACTTCTTTGGGATAGCTATAAGGTAAGCCAAACTCAGCAAGAATGGCATGCATTTCTGTCGTATTATCCCCTGCACGACCTAAAACATCAACAACTTCGCCAATGGGGTTCTTTGCTTTTTTAGGCCATTCAATAACACGTACAACTGCTTTATCTCCTGTTTTTCCACCTTTGAGTTTATCGCTGGGAATAAAAATATCGTTAGCTAATGTTCGGTCTTCAGTAACCAAAAAAGCATACGATTTAGTTACCTCCAGATTACCTACAAAGGTATCGTTGGCCCGTTCTATGATCTCTATAACCTCTCCTTCGGGCTCACTGTTTCTCTTACGTGCATAGAATACAATGCGTACCCTGTCTTTGTTCATGGCATGACCGGAGTTGCGTTCTGCAATAAAAATAGGCTCCCCTTCATCATCGGGATGAAAAGAGTTTTTACCATTACTCTTGCGTTGAAAAGTTCCGGTTAAAACAATTCCCCTCTGATTTAATTTATATTTTCCTTTGCCTTGCTCAATTAAAAAATCATCGTTAACTAATGTTTCTATCAAATCACGACAAAGCATTTTTTGTGGATGAGTTTTTAGTTTAAGCAGTGTGCATATTTTGTTCTGAGAGAATGTAGTAGAAGGACTTTCTTTGAATAGGGCAACTAAAGTATCAGTAATCTCTTTTTTCGTTTTTCTCTTTTGTTTTTTATTGGTCAGCTTTGCCATAATCTTATTTTTCTTATGTCTTTTTTTGTTTTCTTTTAGCTCTAAGTAATAAAGTAAAGTAAATTAAAGCACATTGCCATACTATTTTGAGTGCTTTTGAATTTATGTGTGTGAAATTTAAGAATAAGAATTTAGATTTGTCTCGGCAATAGTGTTACATAATAAAGTCATGAAGAAAAGCATACTCAATAGTTATGATGTGTCTAAAAGGTTTAGATTCAGTCTTTTGAGTTGTTTTTTTTAATGTAAAAAGAGTAATGAGGCTGTTTTACTCTATCTCCAAAAAACTCAGAATGTCTTTGGGATGACCAGCTAAGTGCTTGGGGTGTTGCTGCTTTAGTTCTTCTAGTGAACGGAATCCCCAAAGTACCCCACAGGCATCTACCTGCGCATTATTCGCTGTTTTCATATCAACATCAGAGTCACCAATCATCAGTGTTTCTTCCGGTGATACTCCTGCTTTCTCAATTATTTCCATTAAAATGGTGGGATCAGGTTTACTGGGGACCTGTTTGCGTTGACCTAATGTTGCTATAAAAGAGATGGATGGAAAAAGATGGCGAATCAACTTTTCTGTACCTTGTTGATATTTGTTTGATGCGACAGCCAAAAGCATTTTATGACTTTGTAGCTTTTCCAATAATTCAGGAATACCCGGATAGGGTTGAGTGTAGTCGGCAATGTGCTCATCGTAATGTTTCAAGAAAATCTCACGCATCTTTAAGATGTTCTCTTCCATCTTTTCTCCTTCGGGTAGTGCACGTTCAAACAATTTGTTGATACCATTGCCTACCATTAAATTGTAATCTTCTGTAGGATGAATAGGAAAGTTTAATTGTTGTAGAGCAAAGTTTGTGCTTATTGCCAAATCTTTTATACTATTAATTAAAGTTCCATCTAAATCAAAAATTACGAGTTTCTTCATTGCTTAACTTGACTATTTATATGGTTGGTTAATCTGTGTTTTGAGTGGTTAATGTGATTTGTTTTTTTTTGTTGGAATTACCTTACTGGTAGTGTATTTGTTAAAACTATTTTATTCCTTTATCTTACCAGGAAACAAGTCTTGTTCCGTCCGTTTGTTCTTCTATGGTAATTTTGAGTGTGTCCTCAGGAAGCAATTCTTCAATTAGCTCCGGCCATTCAATGAAACATAACCCTTCATTGTAAAAATACTCTTCATATCCCATATCATAAGCTTCTTCTAGCTTTTTGATTCTGTAAAAGTCAAAGTGATAAATAGGAGCTTCGAATTGAGGTGTGTGATACTCATTAATGATTGAAAAAGTAGGAGAAGTGATGGAGTCAGTTACTCCTAAAGCCTTACATATGGCTTTGATAAAGGTCGTTTTCCCTGCTCCCATGGCACCGTAAAAAGCAATAATTTTGTGATTGGGGAGTGCTTGATCTATAAACTTTTGGGCACAGCTTTCTATCTGATCTAAAGATTCTATGACAAGTTTCATTTTATTGTGTTGTTTTAAGTCTTAAATTGTATACTATTCTTGCTAATACATATATAATGATGGTGAAAAATATGATTGTAGCACCTGAAGGTACTTCTAAATAATAGGAGATAAATAAACCTCCTATACAGTTTAAAAAGCTAATCAGAATAGAATAGAAAATCATCCGTTTAAAATTATATGTAAATAGGTTGGCTGTCATTTGAGGAATGGTAAGTAATGAAATAACCAACACAATACCCACCATGCGTAAACAACCTACAATGGTTATAGCAATGAAAAACATCAGTATATATTCAAATATAGATACCGGAATACCTTGTGATTGGGCAAACTCTCTATCAAAGGCAACAGATACAATAGTACGTAGAAAAAAGGAGAAAAAGAGAATTAATACTACTGATATACTAGCTAAAAGCCATAAATCGGACGTTTCAATGGTTAATATATTCCCAAAAAGATAGGAGAGGTCGGGAGAATATCCCGGGGATAAATAACTAAAGATAATCCCTATGGCCATGCCGAATGTCCAAAACATAGCGATAGAAGAATCTTCACGAATGTTCTTTTTGGTTGTCATCCATTCTACTCCAAAAGCTGTTAGAGTGGCAAAAACTGCTGCAGAAAAAATAGGAGAGATTCCTGTGTATAACCCAATTCCAATGCCTCCATACGATGCGTGTGTAATTCCACCACTGATGAATACCAGGCGACGAGTTACAATATAAGTTCCAATGATGCCACAACATATACTAGTTAATAAACTTCCAATCACAGCATATTGAAAAAAAGTGTAAGTAAGTAACTCCATTATTTAAAAGTGTTTAGTTTAGTGTTGCTTTAGCTCTTCTTTCTCCTACAATTAAAAACACCTCATCTTTAATCTCTTCGGGGAGTTCTATATTTCTGTGTTGAAGACTTCTTACCCATCCAGCTACATCTGTGTCTAGCATGGTGTAAAATACATCTCTAAACTGATCGGCTTGACTTGTGGTGTATTCATCTGCAGTATATCCTCTAAATTGGTCTAATTCTTCATCGTCATAATACTCAATACTTTGACTTACTGCTGCTATGAGACTTTCTTTTTCGCATATCTCATGTTGTCCACAACACTCAGTATCTACTTCGACCACGTCAGGGAAATCCTCCAATTCTCCTTTGTTTATCTTTTTTTGAATGTTCTTATTCCGAAAATAGCCCATGATAAACGATACCACTGCTAACAGGATAAGTGCTAATAACAATATCTTCATAATCTCCAAGAATCTGTGTAGAGCAAAGTTAAGGAATTAAATAGAAAAGGCACTACTCTTGTTTTGAAATTCTAAAGCCTGCTGTTGATAAATCATCCCAAAAGTGAGGGTAGGATTTGGTTACCACCATTGGTTCTTTAATGATTAAACCCGAGAAAAATTGTGCTGCAGGGGCAAAAGACATTGCCATTCGGTGATCTTCATAAGTAGCAATTTCAGGTTTCTTTTGGGGTGTTACACGCTCTCCCCTCCACAGTAACGTGTTGTTGTTTTGTGAATGTAAAACATAACCCAGTTTTTTCATCTCCTGAATAAGTGCCTCCATGCGATCGGTCTCTTTTATTTTTAAGCTTTGTAATCCGGTAAACTCAAAAGGGATGTTCAATAAACAACACACCACAACAAAAGTTTGAGCTAAGTCGGGTATCTCCACAAAATTGGTTTGTAACGATTTTGTTTTAGTAGGACATTGGGTTAGCACTACTCCCTCTTCAGTATACTCCGTGTGTACTCCTAATTGGGCGAAAAGCTCTTTCCCGCGATGATCTCCCTGGTAGCTGTTTTCATAAAGGTTAGGTAAGATGACCTGAGCTTTCGGTGTTAATGCCACTAAAGCATACCAGTAGGAGGCGGCACTCCAATCGCTTTCAATGGTGTACTCGGTCTTTTTATAGGGTTGATGTTTCACGTGTATTACCTGAGGTGATGTCCATTGAGCCAATGCACCGAAGTCTTTCATTACATTTAGTGTAATGTCAATGTAGGGTCTGGAAATTAATTCGCCCTCAATGGTCAAGGTTAGTCCCTCCTCTAGATAGGGAGCAATCAGTAAGAGGGCAGATAAAAACTGAGAGCTGGTATTGCCTTTGACTGTGATTTCTCCTCCTCTTAACGGTTTACCTGTAATTTTCAGGGGAGGATATCCTTCTCTTTGTGTGTACTCAATGGTTGCACCCAGTTGACGCAATGCATCGACTAAAATTTGAATGGGGCGTTCTTGCATTCGCTGAGTACCGGTTAAAATATGTGTTCCATGGGTTAAACTAAAATAGGCCGTAAGAAATCGCATGGCTGTGCCGGCAGCTAATATATCGATAATTTCTTCTCTTTCTGTAAGTGCTTTTATCATAACCTGCGTGTCATCACAATTGGATAGGTTATGAATAGGGTTTCCATTTTGGATTAGTGCATTAATAAGTAATGCTCGGTTACTGATACTTTTTGATGCAGGTAAAAGAATTCGAGTATCAATTTTTGCAGGGGCAAATAAAGAATATTTCATATCAATTTATAAGCGTTTATTTCTCTCCATTACAAAGATAAGATAAAAGAGAATAACACACTTTGGTTTGCTTTATAATTGCATTTTAAGATCAATTATAAATTGACCTCAGAAGCAGTGTGGAGTGGGGTGAAGTCGGTCTAGGACTGAAGGTCTCTCGGTCCTAGACCGAAGGGCCTTAGGTCCTAGACCGACACCCCTTGGGTCTAAGACCTTTCTTTGTTTTTATTAAAAAAAAAGAAATAAGTGCAAGAATAATTCAATCTATTCTCTATGAGTATTTGCTTCTGCAGCAGTATAGAGTATATTATTTTTCTTTGAGAGAATTAGGTTTTTTTCTATTTGCTACTTGAATATAGACAAGGTGTGTTCTATTATGGGGGTTCAGTAGAGGAAGGTAAAGGAGGTCTTGAGGGTTGGAAAAAGAGATAAAAAAACAGGATACTTTAGTAAAGATCCTGTTTTTCTATCTTGATTACATTTAATATTCGTCTTCGTTAAAGAAGAAGTCCTCTTTACTGGGATAATCCGGCCAGATGTCTTCAATCGTTTCATAAACCTCTCCTTCATCTTCAATCATCTGTAAGTTTTCAATAACCTCCATAGGTGCACCTGAACGCATTGCAAAGTCAATTAACTCTTCCTTAGTTGCTGGCCAAGGAGCATCTTCAAGCCTTGAAGCTAACTCTAATGTCCAATACATAATCTTTTATTTTTTATTTGTTAAACTATTCTTTTTTTCCTTTCGCAAAAATAGAATATATTTTCTCATTTCCAATTATTCTGCCACATTTGTTCTTGAAAATTTTGATCTATGTTGACTTTTCGAGACAAAACAAAGAAATAATCCGATAATCTGTTCAAATAAGCTAGAATATTATCTGTAATAGGTAGTTCATGACTTAGTGCAACGACGAGTCGTTCAGTCCTTCGACATACTGTTCTACATACATGAGCTGAGGCTGAAGCTATTGACCCTCCCGGAATAATAAAACTTTTTAATGGAGGAAGCTGTGAGTCTATTTCATCAATCGCACTTTCAAGTCTTTCAACCTCTTCTGCTTTAATGTTGTAGGTTTCATTCGCAGACTTCTCTTTTTCAAAATCAGTAGCTAAGTAAGCTCCCAAAGTGAATAGTTGATTCTGAATGGATATTAAGAATTGCTTGTCATTGTTGTTTTGCAGTAAGGATGCTAATAAGCCAAGGTTGGCATTAAGCTCATCAATTGTTCCATAGGCCTCTAATTGTTTATTGCTTTTTGAAACCCGAGCTCCTCCAATAAGTGAGGTCTTTCCTTTGTCTCCCCCTTTTGTGTAGATATAACTTTTCTTCATAGTATGTGAGTTTTATCCTTAAAAATTAACGATATAATCTTGTTTGTTCTTCTCTAAATCAAAAAAGACCAGTCCCACTTCATATAAATCAAAAGTTATGCCCGCTCTCTCATCTTGTTGTATACTTCTCCATAGTTCTTTCATCTCATTGGAGTATCCTATTCCTGAAATTACCAAAAGAGAACCTGAATGGACAAGTTGGATGATTTTTTCTTTTGATTTCTCGAGTGTTTCCGATGCCTTGTCATGATTAATAAAAACAAGGTCATAAGGTAAATGTTTAGTGTTTAGTGTAGAAATGATTGTCTCACTATATATGAGTTGAGCATTTCTCTTTGCTAGCGTTGCAGCAAACTCTAGGTTTGATGTAGCTCCTATTTCAAGAATAGAAGTGGGTTGCATCCAATTTACAAGCCTAAAAATGAGCTTTAGAACTTTAGTGGATAGATTTATCTTGTTTCTACCTAGTAGGGAGGGAGTATTTTCTATATCTGCATAACTATAATAGGGGGATGACTCGGCTATGATTTCTGTGATGAGCCGGAAAGCAAAAGGAGAATGTACGCCGTATCCCTTACGATATCGGATTCGTTTCAATCGAATTCCTAAATGCTTCAATCGTTGAATTCGTCGCTTCATTCGTTAGAAATTATAGTTTGTTTAATAAACGTTTGGTGAAATATTTAACAGGATACCAAGTGGCTATAAATCCTATGCATGTAACTGTAATTAAAATTAGAAGAATATCTGTAAAATGAACGCTTACCGGGTAAGCATTGAGAACAAAGCTATTTCCAACGGCATTTAGAGATAATACACCAAATTTAATTTGAATATAACAAAGAATTAATCCAATGATGATACCGGAGAGTGCTCCAAATAGAGTAATTAATCGTCCTTCCATTAAAAATATGGAAGAGATCAATCGTGGACTAGCTCCTAAATTTTGTAACGTTTTCACATCTTCTTTTTTGTCGAGCATTAACATTGAGAGAGAACCTATGATATTAAAACTGGCAATGACTAAAATAAATGTAAGAAAAATATAAGATATTAATTTTTCTATTTCCATTATTTTGAACACATCAGCCTGTTGTTCTATTCGGTTTTGTACAATAAAATCAGGACCTAACTCTTTTCTTAGTTGTTTTATTGTTTTATTGATCGACTTGGAGTCTTTTACCTTTAATTCAAGTGCTGAAATTTCAGTGTCGTATTGAAAGAGATTACGGGCAAAGGTAAGGGAGGATAAAATGTATTGTCCGTCATAAGGTTGTTGATTGACTTCAAAAACCGTTCCACTGGAATAAAGATGTTCCGTATTAAAGGAAGTTGCGGGATTGGCCATGTTTACCCTTGAAAGTCGTTTGGGCGCATGAACTTGTAAAGGATCAATAAATTTAACTCCTGTTCCTAAGATAGAGACTAGTTCCACTCCCATGACGGCATAATGTACAATGGGGTCTTCGAGGAGTAATTCTTGATTACCATAGAGTACACTGTCAATGGCATTCACCTTGTTAAATGATTCATCTACACCTTTAATGACCACTACTGTTTGTCTTCCGTTATATTCAACAATGGCTTTGTCTTCCAATGTTTTGCTGTAAGCAACGATAGATGGGTTGTGAAAAATAGGAAGGAGCAAAGAGTCTTGACCATCAAAAACTTTGCCGTTGCGACCGGTAATCTTAATATCCGGATCAAAAGCGGTAAAGAAATAAGCCACCATATCCTGAAATCCGTTAAAAACAGAAAGGGTGCAGACAAGGGCCAGGGTAGCCAAAGATACTCCACAAACTGAGATTCCTGATATGATGTTAATCGCGTTATGCTTTTTTTTAGAAAAGAAATAACGCTTAGCTATATAAAAAGCCAGTTTCACTTCAGTAATGAATCTATTTTTTCAATGTAGTCTAATGAACTGTCTAAGAAGAAACGTAAGTCAGGAATAATACGTAGTTGATGACGAAGACGTTTTCCTAAATCGTATCGTATGGTTTTAGCGTTGATGCTTTTTACAAGATCTTCTCCTTTATCTGAAGGAAACACGCTAAGGTAAACATAGGCAATGCTTAAATCGGGAGTAACCCTAACTTCACTTACTGTAAGGAGTATGCCAGGCATTGATTTAGCTTGTAATAGAAAGAGCTCACTCAGCTCTTTTTGTATTAATCGGGCAATTTTACTTTGTCTTGTAGTTTCCATAATTTATTTCTTTCGTATGAGTGTTAAACCATCGCGTAGAGGTAGGATGACCGTTTCTACCCGAGGGTCTTTGGCTACCAATTCATTGAAGGTTAGTATGCCTTTTGTTTGGTAATCGTTTTGTTTTACTTCTTCAACCACGTGTCCATCCCAAAGGGTGTTATCTACTAGCATAAACCCTCCTTTGCGTAAATAAGAAAGTATCAGTTCATAATAAGCTGCGTAGTTTCTTTTGTTTCCATCAATAAAAGCCATATCAAAGGTAACATTTAATTGAGGAATTAACTCTAAGGCATCTCCAATAATGAATTTTATTTTATCGGCTACGGGAGACTGTTCTATCCAAGGACGTGTGAAGTCCTCCATTTCATCATTGATTTCAAAAGTATAAAGCATTCCATTTTCAGGAAGTCCCTCAGCCAGACAGAGTGCCGAGTATCCGCTATAAGTACCAATCTCAACTATGTTTTGAGGTTGAATCATCTCAACGAACATCTTTAATACTCTTCCTTGCAGGTGTCCTGAAGCCATTCGGGGACGTAAAAGCTTGATGTGAGTATCCCGGTATAGTTGTTTGAGATACTCACTTTCCTCATCGATATGGTTTAGTATATAATCTTCTATCGATTGAGATACTTTCATCTATAGGTAACGGTTTTTATTGGGTAAAACCAAATCTTCTGCATTATTTAAGACGTCGCCTACTGTGTTGATCTCTAAGAAGGAGGTTTGTGTACCTATTTTTCCACTACTTAAATAACCTACACGGTCAGTCATACAAAGTATTCCATCGTCAATCAGACGCCTTAATGCAGCAAAGTAATACTCTTGTCCGTTGGCTAATTCAGGCATATAAATAGCTTCTATACCAAAAGAAAGAGCTAAATGCCGCATTGTTTTTTCTTTGTAGCAGATAGCCAAAACAGGGTAGTGTCCTCTAAATGCCGCCAGATTACGAGCTGTTCTTCCACTGAAACTATCGGTAATAATAGCTTTAAGTCCTAAAAGGTTGGTTGCTTTCACTGCTTGTTTGGCTAAAAATGCAGTTACATCCGGATTTTTGGGATTTAAAGGAATGTTTATCTCTTCCTCCTGTTGATCCTCTTCCGTTTGGGCGGCTACACGAGTCATGGTTTTTACGGCTTCCAGAGGATAGCTACCGTAAGCCGTTTCGCCACTAAGCATCAATGCATCTGTTCTGTAGTATATAGCGTTAGCGATATCAGTAACCTCAGCACGTGTTGGACGAGGATTTTGTATCATGGAGTGCAACATTTGAGTGGCTACAATTACCGGTTTCTTAGCTAGCATACAAATTTTGATAAGTTTTCTCTGTATACCTGGAATCTTCTCCTGAGCAACTTCAATTCCTAAATCTCCCCGGGCAATCATAACGCCATCCGCTACGTTGATAATCTCATCGATGTTATCTACACCCTCTTGGTTTTCAATTTTAGCTATGATTTGGATGTCGCTATTATGTTCGTCCAAAATTTCACGTATAGCCAATACATCTTCTTTATTTCTAACAAAAGAGTGTGCAATGAAGTCAATGTCTTGCTCTATGGCAAAAAGAATGTTGTTTCTATCTTTTTCGGTAATAGAAGGTAAATTGATACGAACACCAGGGATGTTTACACTTTTGCGACTACCTAGTTTTGCATTGTTCTTCGCTTTACAGAGAAGGAAATCTTCTTGTTTGTCGATAACAACCAAATCAAGGTCTCCGTCATCAATTAAAATCTCTTCACCAATCTTTAGATCCTTCACTAAATCCACATAAGAAACAGCAATAGCTCCTTTAGCAGATAGTCTGTTGGGATCAGCATATACTTTTACAATATCGTCAGTCTTAAATTCAATAATAGAATTATCCTCATTTGCTGTAGTACGAATTTCCGGACCTTTGGTATCCATTAAGAGTGCTATTCGGTTAGAAACCGAACGAACATTATCTATGATTTTTACAATGCCTTCTCCAGCGGCGTGAGCAGTGTTAATTCTTACAACATTAACGCCCGACTTAAATAAACTCTGTAGAAAATCCACATCACAGCGTTCGTCAGAAATAGTAGCAACAATTTTAGTTTGTTTGAGTAGCATATATCTATTAATTATTTGTTTAACATAAAAAAGGATTCAAGAGCTAGGCGATATGAATGTAATCCAAAACCACAAATGACCCCTTGACAAGCAGATGCAATCATTGACTGATGTCTATATTCCTCTCTTTGATGTATATTGGAAATGTGAACTTCAATAACCGGAGCGGGTATTGAGCGTATGGCATCTTGTAAAGCAATGGAAGTATGCGTGTAGGCGCCGGCATTGAGAATAATTCCACTAGCGGTAAATCCAACTTTCTGAATACGATTAATTAACTCTCCCTCTATGTTCGATTGAAATGTTTCGATAGAAATAGACGGATAATCTTTTTGTAATACATCAAAATATTCATCCAGCGTCATACTCCCATAAATTGAGGGCTCCCTTTTGCCAATCAAATTTAAGTTTGGCCCATTTATTATTTCAATTTTCATAATTCCAATCAATGAATTTTCTATATTTGTTATAGAGGTGAAATTATTATCCTAGAATACTGCAAAGTTAGAAAAAGAAATGAATAATGAAGATATTTTATCCAATAAGAAGCATTATAAACGTCTGATACAGAAATATGAACTCTATTTACAGTTGGAAAGATCTTTGTCTGAAAATACCATAGAGGCCTATTTGAATGACATAAAGAAGCTTTTTTCTTTTTTAATGGATGAAGGAGTTTCATTAAGAGATATAAAGCTGAAAGATTTGCAGCATTTTTCTAATCAGCTGCATACGTTAGGCATACACGCTCGTTCTCAAGCTCGAATTCTTTCGGGTATTAAATCGTTCTTTAATTTTCTTCTATTGGAAAGTTATATAGAGGCAGACCCCAGTGAGTTGCTAGAAAGTCCCAAAATAGGATTTAAGATACCCGAAATTCTCTCTGTTGAGGAGATTGATGATATGATAGCTACAATAGACTTAAGTTCCAATGAGGGGCAACGCAATAGAGCCATCATTGAGACTTTATACAGTTGTGGTTTGCGTGTATCTGAGCTCACAGGGCTGAAAATATCGGAGTTGTATTTAGAGGAAAACTTTATTAGGGTAACGGGCAAAGGGAGTAAGCAGCGTTTGGTGCCTATTTCGGATCGTGCCATACATGAAATTAAACTTTATTTCTATCACAGAAATGAGTTGGATGTAAAAAAAGAGTCGCAAGACATTCTTTTCCTTAATCGAAGAGGAAGACAGTTGACGCGAAACATGATTTTTATTATTATTCAAAATGCAGCAGAGGCGGCCGGAATAGATAAAAAAGTAAGCCCACACACGCTACGGCACTCTTTTGCTACACATTTACTAGAGGGAGGAGCAAATCTTCGGGTTATTCAGTCAATGTTGGGACACGAATCCATTGCAACAACCGAAATTTATACTCATGTGGATAGGGAGAGGTTACGAAGTGAAATTATAGAGCATCACCCTCGAAACATAGCCTATAGGGCGAATAAAAAAGGAAAAGAGTGATTTGTATTCATCTTTTTTTGACTACTTCTTGGTGTTATTGAAAAAAGACGTATATTTGTAACTCAAAATTGCCCAGATGGCGGAATCGGTAGACGCGCTGGTCTCAAACACCAGTGGATTTATCCATCCCGGTTCGACCCCGGGTCTGGGTACTTTAACAAAACGCTAAATCAGTTATAAATAACGATTTAGCGTTTTTATTTTACCCTCCATGTCCGCAGCGTGTCCGCATTTTGCAGGAACTCGGAAAAATATTTGAAATTCGTGTAATTATTTTTGCGTAACAAAATATCTACAGGTAGTCTTGGGAAGAAAATTAATATATGTATTACGACCATCTAGAAACAATATCAATCGTTTCATTATTCGGAATATATTTCTTTTCTATTTCATCAATTTGCACAACTATAGGCATCTCTGTAAGTTGCCCTGCGATGACGCATACCCCTGTCGAAAGTATTGGCAATGATTCTTTAGAAACTCTATCCAGGTACGAAATAGATCTGCCAACCTTGTCAAGATCTTCGTCATTGACAAGCCTGTGAATAAAATAGTTGTGTAGTTGTGATATTATAGTTGTAGATATATCTGAAGGTCTCTGGCTGGCAATAGTCATAAATACGCCAAATTTCCGGCCTTCTTTTATTATCTCCTCAAAAACTTCCAGCCTATAATCTTTCCATGTGTCACTTTCTCTGTTTGATTGATAAGAAAGTATATTGTGAGCTTCGTCTATAATAATGTTCAAATATGACAATTCATCATCCTTCTTCTTTTTGTGATCTTTATATAGGTGATGAGCTATCAGTAATGGTATCATTTTTTTCGCATCCTGATTAGCATCATTCAGATTTATTACAGCAATATTCCTACCATCCCAGAAGTCCCTATTGTCAGTAAAATCTAGAAGTTTTTCAATATCATTGATAACACTTTTGAGTTTATTAATTGCGGGAGCAATATGTTCGTTCATCGCCCTATTATCCAATAAATCTCTTATTAATCTAAGGTACATCACCTTAATAAATTTTTCAATAAAGTTATCTGGATCTGTGTATTGTTCAGCTTGCTGGTAATACAGTGTCCCCTTTGCAAATTCATAGTTTGAATTTCCATCTATACTGGTGTTCTTTATGTTATTCTGATATGCATGCCCGCTTCCCGCGATATAATAATACCAATTTGTATCATGAAAAGCGACGTCACTCCTTAAGCCCGTTTCTTCTCCTGTATTTTCATCAATTCTTTTGGGAACAATCTGTTCCACATAGTCCAGCAACAATTCAGATTTTTGTTTATCTGACATGCATAATATTTCAATAATATTTTTTTTTAGAAGATTCTTAAAATGATTTTCATCTTGGATATATTTTTCAAATTCAATGCACCTGCTAATGAATGGACGTTGTGTTTTTTCGGTGGCACTCGCAAAAATACATAGCATATCCAGATCTAGAAGCGTTTCTTTGGGTAAAGGCAATGTGTCTTTTTTTGCCCGAGTAGAAAGATTATATATTTTCTTATTTGACACCATTACATCAACACCAGAATACTCGCCATTGAAATCCACAAAAAGGAATCTGGAATTATTGGAGAAATTCTGACTGTTCTTATATGATTCGAAAAGCTCTCTATATATCTTAGCTAACGTATATGACTTTCCACTACCTGTATTGCCGAAGACGCCTATATGGCTTGAAAATAATCTATTTACACCTAAAGAAATTGGCATGAAACTATCTGAGGAGAGAGTCCCTATAGTTATTGTCTTGTCCGTATCTTTGGAGACAAACCTGTGAATTTTGATAAATTCGTCATTAGATAACAAAAAACACTCATTGTCAATTAAAGGAAGCTCCTTGACTCCTTTCACAAACCTATCTGAATCGAGATAGCCGAGTAAACTGACACCTAAGATTCGATAGATCTTGCTTTCATACGAAGAGTAACTTTTCTCGTTCTGAGAACTATCTTCGGTAACCTGTTCACTTTCGACCTTAGCAATAATAGCAGAAAAGCCTTTAATTATCTTTATATAGCCTCCTACGGTAATATTTTTTACTAAACTCCCCTTATAGATAATATGAGAGAGATTCTTTTGTGTATCAACCTTAACCCTCACGTCTCTTCCATTTACAGAAAGGACACATCCGATTCTAAAGATCGACTGATTGACAACTATTTCGTTATTATTTCCCATATTTAAAACTTACAGGAATCATTTTAGAAATGTATCCGAAGATTTTATTTATTCCCTCGAAGTCAAAATTTGTTACACTCTCAATTACCCCATCGTCTATAGATTTCTTATTTTGAACATTGAAAATTGAGGGCGTAATTATAATAACATTATTGTTTGATGGAAACTTATCTTTGTATTTTTGTTCTTCGGCATCAGTATATGCAAAAATCACGACCAGCAATGTTGGGTTTGTTCTGGTTGCCCGTTCTGTAATGTTTAATATATGTTCGTCCGCGAAAGAAAATCCCATAACAAATAGCACAGTATTTTCCTTTTCCAGGGAGTTGGAGTACATTCGCATTAGGTCGTAAAAATGCACATCTAGAACTGTTTCGCTAAACTTCTTTTTAGTCGGATTTACGATGATTAGTTTTTCATACGCATCAAAGAATTTCCTTAATGAGGAATCAATTCTGAGTCGACGACCTCCAATTTTTCTTTGAGCTTCATCCATCATCTCATCAATATTCGATTTAAGCGGAATAAAAAAATCATCACCAATGGCGGCCAATTCATCAGAAATAGTATTGAGCTGATTTAAAATTGAATCATTAATTATTTGCCTGTTGCTATTTTCAGTCCAATTTATTGAACCATGCATTTTTAGAAGATTGAAAACAGGTAATTCTGTCGAGTTCTGAAAATGCACACTGTTTTTTGTGTATGACTTATGAAAGTTCCCTTCGTCAAAAACAGGTTTAACGCTCCCTTTAAATCCATCATTTAACTCAACTTTACATCGCTCGGCACTATTTTCGACAAAAGTATCAATATTCGTTGTATATATATTTAACTGCTTAGGAAGAAGACTACCTCCTCGATTGTGGATAATTTGATTCCATAAGTCGAGGAAGTTACAGTAACAATCTATAACTTTATAGTAATCTGCCTCTTTCTTCTTTTTTTCAGATTCAAGATTGGGATATATGACTTTTTCAAAGTACGCCTTATAAATAGAGCCTTTCACAAGACTTTTAACATTGGAGTTCTTTTGTTTATCCAATTCAACCAACAAAGTCTCAATATCCCCTAAAGTTGAAAGATAAGGGTAAGACAGACCTGAGCCAATCAAAAAATTAATATTGGCTGGCTGGATAAAATCTTTTAGTCTTTCAATCTTCATAAAAAAACAGGAATATTAATGTGATTATATAACGAGGTGATTATGGCTCATTTACAAAACTACTTTCATAATCAATACTACTGATTACTGTATCGTAAAGACCAATATCTTCTCCTTTATGTTTATTAATGCCTGTATATTCCAGACTTGCATCTTCGTATTGCTTAAATTTAAACACTGCATCATTCATTAGGCTGTTATTGAAGACTCCTAAACTTACAAGTAATTCAAAATCTCGGACACTCAGGCCAGTCACTTTCCTAAACAAGCCAGGTTCTAGTTGAGTAATCACGTCTTTTAGTGTACGTTCCCTGTAATCTGTAAGATACATGAACACAGGAATCCGTGTGGCAAACTTAATAAGTTTCTCCTGAATCAGTTTTCTTTTACTTTTATATTCTTTCTCCTCTTCGGACAAGACTTTCTTCTCATTTTGAGTCAATTCGCGTTTAGCAGCTTCTTTTTTAGTTTTTTTGACCGCTTCTGATTTATTAATGATCGTTTCAATATCCTGATTTAGACTTCGAAAACCTTCTATATTCATCAGGGCATTCATAGCCTCTTCATTGGCTAAAAGTCGTGAAAGAGTACTGTTATCAACATTAACCAATAATGCGCTCTCCCATCGACGAGCTAATAACGTGGCTGTAGTACCACTGATTGCCATATCAAGAATGCCAGCAGCGTCAATTTGCTTCATAGAACTACCATCATAAGCTAAAACCGGCAGAAATTTAATAAACTCTGCTACCTTTGCTTCGGGACTGGTCGCCTCTATATTTAAATTGTTGCTATATTCATATATCTGACGCAATGCTCGATCTGGGGCGAAGTCAAACACATAACACTCCTCCTTGAGAATATATTCTTTATTAGGAGAAAGATTGTCTGGATTTTTAATCACCCAAGGTGTTTGCACTCTAAATGCAGCCTGAAAATATGTTTCAGGACTGGAAGAGTTGCGAAGCATGAAGATCCCTGTCCATGGCTTAACAGACACGCCTGTTGTAAGTTTTCCGCATGTCAAGGTTATAGTTTTGGATTCCAACGGATTATTTGTCATCGCATGTAATACTGGAGGTAAGGCGTTTATTCCGATTCCAGCTTTTTTTCCAGCAGCAACAACTACTGTATAGTCGTGGTAAAAGCGATTCTGTCTTTGTCGGAGCAAATTATCCATAGCATAACATGCAGCCACATTAGGCAGAAACCACAGTGTATGATTTAGAACTCGCAGCAATGGGGCATGAGAGTATGGCAATGGTGGTTTTTTTGCACCCATTTTTAAATTATCAATAGTGGTTTCGCTAAATGCCCCACGAATAAGATCAAGCCACTTCTGAACTTCGTCTTCATATACGAATCGTGCAGATGCCCCTTCTCCCTCAGCTGAGAAAAAGACATTTAAGTCGAACTCATCAAATTCTCCTTCCATTGCTATTTCACGAATAGAGTCAGGCAGTTGATATGTCATTAACACCATCCGAGGCAATGGAGCATATGGGTTGTCATCTCCCCTCCAAGCCTCCTTAGCCTGTTGTTCATCGGAATATGTCCAGTTGAATATCTGCTCTTCGATGAATTCACCAGAGTGAATTGCCCTAAAGGGGGTTCCAGACAAGTATAAATAATGACCTGTTGTAATCGGTATGATTTCCTCCAGATACTCCGTACCGTCTTCTTGAGAATAACCCTCCTTCTCAAGTCTATTATACTTTTCTATTTCTTCAGCAGCATCAAGATCTGCTCCGATTAGATCACGAGCATTTTCTCTCCACGCCCCAAAGTGATACTCATCAAGAATAATACAATCCCAATTAATAGTATGTACCCACTCATTTTTGGCTTTAATAGCTCCTTCCCGAGTGCGACCTAAATAATCCTGGAAAGAACCAAAACATACCAAAGGCTCATTAAAATCCACATTCCCTAAGGTCATTCCTCCTTTTGACATGAACTGCCATCCTTCAAAATCCACATGGGTTTTCAAATCTTCTTCCCATGCGCTCTGCACAGCAGGCTTAAACGTTAGTACTAAAAGTTTCTTCCAGCCCATTTTTTTTGCCAATTGATATGCGGCGAATGTCTTACCGAAACGCATTTTTGCATTCCAAAGAAAATGTGGTGCCTTTTCGGGATTCTCTTTTTCGAATCTCTTAAAATAGTCACTGGTAATATCCACGGCTCTTTGCTGTTCTGGACGCATAGAGAATGTAAGACTGCGGTTTTCTTCGTTTAATTTATTATTCCGTATTGCATGAATAGCTGCTCGCACATCATTAACCTTACAGCGGAACCATTCACCCTCTGGATTTTCAATGTTTCGTTTACGCAGATAGCGATGTATATCATGATCTGTAAAAGAACTCCCATCATCTTTCATCGCAGAGTCTTCAAAGACAATACGGTATTTTACCCGCGATGTTTTCATCTGTTCAGCTACCCGGGTTTTTACATCTCGATCAGTATATCCTATTTTGAGCAATCCCACATGAGTACTTACGCCCTCCAGTTCATAAGCGTATATTGTCGGAGTAGTATCTGGGCGTGGTGGAAAAAAATCTTGCTTACTCATTTGCCTCTATTTTGAGATAAATCCTTTGGTTGTATCATACTTTCAATAAATGCGATTTCCTCTTCTGTTAAACCGTATTTATTATAAAGCTTTTCATCAGTCCATTCTTCATTAAAGTCTTGTAAGGGGACAAATGAGTAAGCTTTTTTCATTGCATTTTGAGTAATTTTCATTAATGAAACTAATAGATGGAAAAACTTTGTTTGAGTATATGCTACTACATTTTGTGCTTTCTTTTTTGATGAAAAAGGTCCTATTACCAAATATGTCTCTGTACAACAAGATTTAGGTTCAACTAAAAGTGGCTGTAGCCAATCTCTTGACATATCACCAATTCCCCAGGCTTTTGTAATTAAAACTTTATAATCATTAATCATTCGTGTGTTTTTTCTGATATTTTTCTCTTTCAAATATCCTAAACCTTCTCTTTGCCAACCGTTATAATAAAGTGTTACTGCACCTTCAAATGGCTCTTTTTTGTATTGGGGTTTCACTCTTCTATAACTACCTTGAACTCTAATATCAAAACCAAAAGGATCGTTTGCACTAATAATATCAGCAAAGCTTTTTTCTTTTAATTCTTGGACTTTATGCAAAATAGAAATTACTTCATTGTGCCGTATGAAAGTTTCAGCTCCTTTTTCTAATAAATATCTTTCAGATATTGATTTAATTTCTTTCCCTGAATGCGTAAAGATTTTTGTTTTTCCACTATATTCTTTTTCCCAAAGAAAATAACAAACTCCACCTTTAATTTCTACACCATCAAAACAATCACTTGAATTAGGAAAATCATGCAATTCAGAAATTCTTTTATCACTTAACATCTCTTTTCTAAACTCATCCAGACCGCGCCCTCCTGTGAACCAGCGAGCAGGAACAATCATGGAAAGATAAGAGGGATTTAGTTTTTTTGCTTGCTGTATGAATTTTTGGTAAATAGGAATTGCACTTGAACCAGTTCCCCCACCATCATTTAGCTGATATGGAGGATTCCCAATAATAACATCGAACTTCATATTTAATAATTCTTTTATATTTTCAGTGTGAATGAAATTGTAAGCGTAAGTTTCTGAGGCATCTTCGCGGTCATAAACTCCTTGACTTGCGCCGCAATAAACACATTTCCCATTTTCCCATGTGTGATACATACGTTCATAACTGATATTCCCCTGTTCACTATTAAACGCTTCGCATACAGAATATTTCCCATCCGCTTTCTTGCTGCAATAAACACTTCTACGGGAAAGAAGTGCCGTAAGTTCCGTAATAGCAATACCAAATAGTTGATTTTGGAAAATATGGTCTCTGCGTTCCTGCTCATTCGGAATAACACCCTCTAGGCCTACCATAAGACGTTTGGCAATCTCTCTTAGAAATACTCCGCTTTTGCTAACCGGATCTAGGAAACGTATTTTAGGATTGCAAAATAATTCTTGTGGAAGCAAATTCAGCATATCATCAGCCAAATTGGGTGGAGTAAAGACCTCGTCGTTACTCAGATTGGCAAGGCAAGTGAGTACATCTGGATTATAATTAATTTGATTCATTCTCCCCTAACTTTAAAAAGTGAATTAATGGAAAGTCTTTTACTGGTTCATCTATGGAAGCTGCATCTCCTTCATCATTGAAAAGAGAATATTGATGAGTCTTTTCCACAAGAAATCGAAATATGTAGTCTCTGCGCTTCAGCATGCTGCCATTCACAGCGCTCCATTCTGAGAAAACAATAGGTTCTTTAGTTTCAGGATTAGTAAAATCTAAAGCGTCTCCCCATAAAATATTCCTATTCAACAGATATCTGACCGATTGACGACAAGAATCCTTGCTCTTATCTTTAAATAGCGAGGTATAATTTTTGTCAAATATTTTAAACAGACGATCCCTACATTCTTGTGCATTATCTTCCAATATATCTATACCGTAAATACTTGAAACCGCAATTACGGCATATCTTTCATATTCTAATTGGCTCTTGCCATATCGATCTCCAACAACATTCAATTTGCGTTTTAATACTTCCGCCAAAAAGTTTCCATTACCGCAAGCTGGCTCTAAAAAACGAGAATCTATTCGTTCTGACTCCTGCTTAACAAGATCAAGCATTGCGTTTACTTCTCGGTCGGCAGTAAAAACCTCCCCGTGATTCGCAACCCGCTCTTTAGATTTTACTTGTGTCTCCGTCTGCTTTTTTAACATATTTCAACTTCAGTTTTTACAAAGTTACTAATTTTTCGCTCTTACACTTGACGATTCATTGTTTTATTATGCCTTGC
>CAZGUI010000021.1:0-37319 GCA_964528875.1 uncultured Bacteroides sp.
TATCTCATTGCTCAGATTCATAATTTCATTTGGTCTAGCTTTTGGATTTTTCCTGCTAAGTTTAGAGAACACTCTTTAGGGAAACGTATGTTACTTTTCTCTATGGCTGTAGCTTTAGCTTACGCCGCTCAGTTTGTGTTCTTGTTATTACTCGTAGAGGTGTTCTCTATGAATGAGTACTTAGCTCAATTCTTAGGTCTGTTTGTCTATGGCGTAGTAAACTTCTTAATTAATAGAAATTTCACTTTCAAATAAGATAAAAGTCAGAATAAAACAGAAAGGCTCACCTAGAATTCTAGATGAGCCTTTCTGTTTTTAGTAATGTCTTCTACTTTTGATTATAATATTAATCAATGTAACGTTTGGTTATTTGATTGTAAGCATCAATTCTTCGGTCTCGAAAGAAAGGCCACCAGCGACGTACGTTTTCTGTGCGTTGCATATCTATTTCCACTACAATATTTTCTTCCTTATCATTACTGGCTTCTGTTAGAAACTCACCTTGAGGGCCTACAACAAAAGAGTTTCCCCAAAACTGAATGCCATTGGTTTGTCCGGAAGGATCAGTTTCATGTCCTATGCGATTTACCGAAATAACGGGTAGACCATTAGCTACAGCGTGACCTCGTTGAGAGATTATCCAAGCATCTAATTGACGCTTTTTTTCTTCGGGTGTATCTGTACTTTCCCAACCAATTGCTGTAGGGTAAATTAATAGTTCTGCACCTTTCAATGCCATTAAACGTGCGGCTTCAGGATACCATTGATCCCAACAAATCAACACACCCAGTCTACCCAAAGAGGTATCGATAGGCGTAAAACCTAAATCACCGGGAGTAAAATAGAACTTTTCATAATAAGCAGGATCATCGGGAATGTGCATTTTTCTATAGGTACCAGCTATGCTACCATCTTTTTCAAAAACAACTGACGTATTGTGATACAGTCCCGGAGCTCTACGCTCAAATAATGAGGTTACTAAAACCACTTGTAGTTTTTTTGCTAATGCTGAATAGTAGTTGGTGGAAGGTCCTGGTATTGATTCTGCTAAATCAAAAAGATTCGTGTCTTCTACCTGACAAAAATAGAGTGTGTTATGAATTTCTTGCAACACAATGAGTTCAGCTCCATTTTGTGCACACTCTTCTATGTTTTTTCTTAATTTATCAGTATTCTCTTTTACATTAGCCGTATTGCTTTGTTGAACAATACCGACTTTAATTTTCTTGGGTTTATTATATAATGTTGCTTTCATATTCTTGTTTTACGAATTAATCTAAAACTCCCTCAGGAAACTGCATAGTAACACAATGCAGCGATCCGTGTTCTTTAATTAAAGGTCTGCAGTCAATACCTATAATTTGATGTTGAGGAAAAACCTGCTGTAAAATATCTTTTGCTTTTTTATCGTTCTCCTTTTGATTATAAGTAGGATAGAGTATCGCTTCATTCATGATTAAAAAATTGGCATAGGTGGCAGGTAACCTCTCTTCTTCCTCATAAATTGCATCAGCCATAGGAAGAGGGACTAAATGATACGGTTCTCCATTAAGTTGCTTAAACGATTTTAATTGTTCTTCCATTTTTTGCAGAGCCTTGTAATGAACATCCGTTGGGTCTGTACATTGTACATACGCAATGGTAGAAGGATTACAAAAACGTGCTAAAGTATCAATGTGACTGTCTGTATCGTCTCCTTCCAGATACCCGTAATCCAGCCATAGTACACGCTTTAGATAAAAAGTGTCCATAAGATAATCTTCCAAAGTAACCCTATTCATTGTGTCGTTTCTGTTAGGAGCTAATAAGCAATGAGAAGTTGTTAATAGTGTGCCTTCCCCATCACTTTCAATGGCTCCACCCTCTAATACAAAGTTTCTACAATTAATGTATTGTCCTTTGAGCTTCTGTTTCTCAAACAGACATTCTGTGATTAGGTTGTCTAGGTTAGCAGCAAATTTTAATCCCCATCCATTAAACATAAAGTCCAATAAGTAAGGTTGGTCTTCTCTTAGTAAAGTTATTGGGCCATGATCGCGTGCCCACGTATCGTTTGTATTGCATTTGCTAAAACGCACAGCTTCCATCTTTACCTTGGCTGCTTGTAACGTCTCTCTTACTTCTTCAGGATGAGGAGTTACAATTAAAAGTTTTTCCCTTTGGGCTATTTCTGTGGCTAGAGATAAAAAGCAAGCTTCAACCTCCTCTAAAATAGGTGCCCAGCACGTGTCTTTGTGTGGCCAGGTTAACTGTATGCCACTTTGTTTGTGCCATTCTGCCGGGAAAAAAGGAACGCTGTTTTTCTCTTGAGTGGATTGTCGTTCCATACTATTTATTTTTGAGGGCGATCAAAGAACGGATTTTTGCTGGAAGCACTCACAGGTATTGCAATGACTGATGTGCAATCTTTAAGCCACCCTAACTCTTTTGCGATTTTTCCTGCAGAATACATCACCCGAGTGTCTACTCTGCAGTCGGCAGCTGTAGCACAAGCTGAACCAATGGCAATACCCACATCGATACTATTCATGGTACAAGGAACCTCCTTCTTTTTCTCAGCACAAGTAGAGTAACCACAAAATCCACAATCTAATGCCATCTTTTTAGGTTTAGTTCCAATAAGAACAATACACTCCGCTTTTAGTATGTTGTTTCCATCTCTTTCATAACGGCGTTCTCCTTTGTCGGTTAGAACTTGAAGCATCGCCTCTGAGAGTTGTGTGATGTGTTCATCTGTAATTGTTAAGGTTTCAATAATATCAATTCCCCGAGCTTTAGGAGCTGTTCTAGCAGCAACCATCATCTGTTTAGCAATGTTTACAACTTGTTGATGCCTAATTTCTCTTTCATCTATAATCATAATTACTTGTGCTTAAAAATCAATGAATTAAAAATCTGATGTAAAGTTATATATAACTTTTGTCTGTAGCCTTATTTATTGGAAGAGTATTCACTTCAGTAACTTAAAAATAGAAAATCCTTATTATCTTTGAGAATTAATTATGGAAAATATTCTGAAAATAGAAAATGCCACCCTTGCCTATGATGACAATGAGCTTTTTTCTTCTTTTAATTTAAGTATAAATAAAGGGGAGATAGTTTGTGTTTTGGGAGAATCCGGGCGAGGAAAGACCTCTTTGTTAAATGCTGTATTAGGCTTTGTTCTTCTTAAAAAAGGGAAGATTACAGTTAATCAAATAGAGCTATCTAAGGACACCATTAGTATGATTCGTCGGCAGATTGCTTGGGTTCCTCAAGAGTTGGCATTACCTTCTGTGTGGGTGGAAGACATGATAAAACTACCCTTTAAGTTGCGAAATAATCAGCACATTACTTATTCAAAAGAAAATGTACTGTCTAGCTTTGAAGAGTTAGGGCTATCAGCAGATCTATACACTCGTAAAGTTTCCGAGATATCCGGAGGACAGCGACAACGCATCATGATAGCCATCTCAGTATTGTTAAAACGCCCTTTATTGGTGGTTGATGAGCCAACTTCGGCTTTAGATGCAGAATCTTCTTTGCGAGTATTTAATTATTTAAGAAAGTATGCCAATGAAGGACACGCCATATTATCTGTGTCACACGATTTGGACTTCTCTTCACGTTGCGACAAACAAGTTTATCTCTAAAAAACGACTATAGTGGGTACAATAGATATTTCATTTTTTAGTTTATTAATCGGAATGCTCCTGATGCTTATTCCGTTTTACTATTTGTGGAAGTTTGAAACCGGTTTGTTAAAAGCTACATTGGTTGCCACCTTGCGTATGGTAATTCAATTGCTTTTTGTAGGCGTTTATTTGAAGTATCTATTTTATTGGAATAGCCCGTTAATAAACTTCGGGTGGGTTATTATTATGATTTTTGTTGCTACACATACTGCTCTTTCCCGTACCCGAATAAAGGCAAAAGTTCTGATGTTACCCATTGCTATTGGATTTTTTATTAGTGTGTTGCTGATTGGACTTTATTTTCTTGGCATTGTGTTGCAAATAAATAATGTGTTCAGTGCTCAGTACTTCATTCCCATTTTTGGAATTATTATGGGAAATATGTTATCGAGTAATGTGATTGCTTTAAATACTTTCTATAGTGGACTGCAACGAGAACAGCAACTATATAACTACTTGTTGGGTAATGGAGCTACTCGCTTTGAGGCACAAGCACCCTTTGTAAGTGAGGCGATGAAGAAAGCATTTAGTCCCTTAATTGCTAATATGTCTGTTCTAGGATTAGTCGCTCTGCCCGGTACTATGATTGGACAAATTCTAGGAGGTAGTTCACCCGATGTGGCTATTAAATATCAAATGATGATTACCGTTATTTGTTTTTCTGCCTCTATGCTCTCATTAATTATTACTATCCGTTTAGCCTCAAGAAAGTCGTTCGATGCCTACGGTAAATTACAAGAAGTATTCAAAAAGAAATAAAACAACTTTTATTTGAATTAAATGTAAAAAAAGAGATGATTGAACTCACTTCCATTAATACCTATAAAAATGATGAAAGTATATCTAATCATCCACTATTTATTAAGCTTTTGGATGTTCTTTATCAATTCAATCAAACCTCTCCATATTTTATTTTGGTTTACTGTTCCTCTTTAGGAGATGAAATACCTACTGACTTGCCTTCTTTTTTACAGACAAACTTATTGCGACTTCAACAAGGGAAAAAAGGACGTCGCTTTGTTTTCCATAAAGGGAAATGGAGACTCTTGTTTACTTATTATTCTAAAAGTAAAGTCGTTGAAGAGGCTTATGCTTTGAAAAATAAGGTATGAAGTTGAGTTTTATTATCTCTTTTTATTCTTATTCAAATAGCTCAGTTTTATAGTTTATCTTTCCCTAAAAATAGCCTCACAGCAAGTGTAAAGAGGGTGTTAGTCGGTCTTAGACCGAACATCCTTTAGTCCTAGACCGAGAGGTCTTCAGTCTAGGACCGACGAGGTGTTTTACCTGGCCGCTAAAAGTCTAATGTTATTTCAACCTTTGATTAAGGATGAATTGGAGTTTCTTTTTATTTGTTTTCTTACATGAAAATCAGCAAGCTTATGGCCATTACTCCCATGCCAAGAATCAAGCCATAAATAGCCATATGGTGATGTCCAAATTCCTCAGCTGCGGGTAGCAGTTCATCTAACGAAATATAAACCATAATACCTGCTATTGCTGCAAAAAGAATACCAAAAACATGATCGTTTAAGTAGGGTGCAAGTAAGAAGTAACCCACTATGGCACCTAATGGTTCTGCTAAACCCGATAAGAAAGATAATCGAAAAGCCTTTTTACGATCTCCTGTGGCATAGAAGATAGGAATGGAAACAGAAACCCCCTCAGGTATATTATGTATAGCAATAGCAATCGCAATGGGAATAGCTACATTTAAGTCTTTTAATCCGGCTAAAAAAGTCACCATACCTTCAGGAAAGTTGTGAATGGCTAAAACCAAAGCGGTAACTATTCCAACACGCATCAATCGTTTGTTTTCAAGATGTTTAGTTGGAGCCTTTTCCTCGGTCATTTCATCCGATGGAATGGTTTCACCTTCGGGCATTTCTTCGAGTGGACGAATTTCGTGTGGGTTTTCTGCCTCGGGTATTAAACGGTCAATAATAGCAATGAATAATACACCCCCAAAAAAGGCTAAAGTGCTATAGGTATATCCCAGCTTTTCTCCATATAATTGTGCCAGCATCCCTTTGGATTCCATAAAAAGCTCCACAAAAGAGACGTAGATCATAACACCTGCTGATAATCCTAACGAAAAGGATAAAAAGCTAGTATTGGTTCGTTTGGCAAAAAAAGCAATCAAGCTGCCTATACCTGTTGACAAACCTGCAAATAATGTAAGTCCAAAGGCCCAGAGAAGTTGAGTGGTATCGTATGTAAACGACATTTATTTTATTTTAGATTATTAATATTGTACAAAATTACTTATTCAAACAATAGAAGTTATCATATAGTTCTAAAAATGAGCAAATTTAGACGAAATATTTGCTTTTTGATATTTCATGAAGGCTATTCTTATTGTTCCCAATAGATTTTAATTTTGTTTATTATCTTTGTTTGCTAATAGATCGTTTATTATCATATCATTGAATGAAATATGTCTAAGAAAAACAGAAAATCTTCACGTAATAAAACAATCGATTTTGCTTTAGATCAATCAGAACCTTACTTGCAACGTTGTGTTTTTGTTGATGAAATAAAAGAAGAGTTTACTGAAACGAACAAAACATTGGTTGGAGATTTTTTTCAGGCCATTGAGAAAATACCCAATCAGTCGGTTGACTTACTCATTGTAGATCCTCCATACAATTTAACTAAGGAGTATCATGGCAACCAATATAATAAAACTTCACTAGATGCTTATCGAGAATATACAGCTTCTTGGCTTCAAGTGCTAAAAAGCAAACTAAAAACCAAAGGGACAATTTACGTGTGTTGTGATTGGTATTCCAGTTTGGTTATTGGTCAGGAGTTAATGCGTTTCTTTAATGTGAGAAATCGCATTACTTGGCAGCGAGAAAAGGGAAGAGGGGCAAAGACCAATTGGAAAAATGGTATGGAAGATATTTGGTATGCCACACTATCAGATGAATTTACTTTTAATCTAGATGCTGTGAAAGAACGTAGACAAGTTATAGCTCCTTATCGTTTAGAGGGAGAACCGCGAGATTGGGAAGAAACAGCACAGGGTAAATTTAGAGATACCTGTCCTTCAAACTTTTGGAATGATATAACTATTCCTTTTTGGTCAATGCCCGAGAATACAGCACATCCTACTCAGAAACCGGAGAAACTTGTGGCAAAGCTTATCCTTGCAAGCTCCAATGAAGGAGATCTAGTTCTAGATCCTTTTATGGGTTCCGGAACTACAAGTGTAGTTGCCAAAAAACTTAATAGGAGATATCTTGGGATAGAACAAAATCCTTTATATTGTGCCTGGGCTGAAAAACGTTTGGAAATGGCTGAAGAAGAGTGTGCGATTCAAGGTTATACCAATGGTGTTTTTTGGGAACGAAACACCTTAGCTAAACAAAAACAAAAATAAAGAGAACTTCTTCTTTAAGTTGTTTTTTCGGCTCCTACAAAAAGAGGCTTTTTTGCTAAAAACGGAAGCTTGGAACTCGCTTTTAGAAAAAGAGTAACGCTTCAATTAAATAAGTAAGATTTAACACACTTTTTTTGTGACATTTTGATAATTATTAAAGAGATTGGACTACTTTTGCATCCAATTTTGATGTCTTAATAATATTGAAATGAATAATAAGTTAAAAGGTCTGATTTTTGGAGTTATTGCTTCAATAGCCTATGGTACAAATCCTCTGTTTTCTCTTCCATTATATGCGGAAAAGATGACTCCTGATTCCGTGCTTTTTTATCGTTATATATTTGCCACAATTATTTTAGGTGGGTGCCTCTTAATGAAAGGTGAATCTTTAAGAATAAAGAAACATGAAGTTCTCCCTTTATTTGCTTTAGGTGTGTTTTTTTCACTCTCTTCGCTTTTCTTGTTTCAAAGTTTTTTATTTATGGACGCAGGAATAGCTTCCACAATTTTGTTTGTATATCCCATTTTAGTAGCGGTAATTATGACTTTATTCTTCAAAGAAAAAGCATCAATTCTAACCTTTGGGTGTATAGCACTATCCATTGTAGGAATAAGTTTACTTTATAAAGGAGATGGTGAAACAGCTTTAAGTACTAAAGGATTACTATTAGTAGCTTTATCAGCGTTAACTTATTCGGTTTATATCATAGGTGTAGGACATCCATCACTGCGTAACATATCCATTGGAAGAATGACCTTCTGGGTGATAGCTTTTGGTTCCATCGTCTATGTAGTTCGCACCGGTTTTATGACCGAATTACAAGCTGTACCTTCATCCTTAAATGGTTGGTTTAATGTCATAGGAGTAGCTATCGTTCCAACAGTGATTTCTATCCTTTTTATAAATATTGCAGTGAAGTATATAGGTTCTACTACTACTGCTGTTATTGGAGCTCTTGAACCAGTTACGGCTTTGTTAATTGGAGTCTTAATTTTTCACGAACAGATAACATCACGAATTATTTGGGGGGTATTCCTCATTTTAATTGCTGTGACTCTTGTGGTTGCTGGAAAACCAATATTAAGTGATATAGTGAAAAGAGCCCATTCCATACATCATCGATTCAGAAAATCACTATAAAGTAGCTCAAATACTTATTATGTTTTTTATATTGAACTCCACTAATCAATCCAAAAAATGAGGTATTGATTAGTGGAGTTTTTACATTTGATTTTTATTCTTTATCTTTTTACTCTTGACATCTATTCAAAGTATATAAATCGGTCAATTAGGCTCTCTTTTTCGTCCTTTGGGATTTAATGTAGAATACAGTTCGTTCTAATCCTTTGAAAGAGGTTCTATATAGTTTTGAATAAAATAGACCTAATCGCTGTTTTTCATAATATTCAGTCTATTCTCTTTTTGTATTTATGGGTTATGGTCTCTTAAAAAGGTAGGTTGAATTCGTCGATTTGATCTTTTACTGCTTGCTCTTTTTCTGCTAATCTTTCGAGTGTGCTTTTAGATAATTTAGGTTTTATAGCCTCTAGATCCGATGTTTTCAAAATAGGAAAGAAGGTAAAAAGTAGTTGTTCTCCCAATGGTTTGAATTCAATGTATTTATTAACCAATGTTGAAGCATTTAAGTTTAATTCAGTAGAAACTTTAGTTAGAATCTCCATTACTTCATGAAGTTTCTGAGCATCGGTATTGTTTTGCATCTCATTGGTTATTCGTGTAATTTCCCGAATTGTTTTTAGTAAGTATTGATCCAAATCAGCATTCACAGGAGTACCATTAAGTACAGAGAAATAGGGCACTGTTTGACCTCCTTTACGAATCTCGATATCAATAGTACCTGGTTCTAAAGCTATTTGAAAAGGGTATTTCATTGCTGGAACATAAAACAAGCAAAGTACAGGAAACTCTTTCGGTACTGTGTTTTTGAAAGTAAATTGATTGTTTCTTATTGTTGTACTATCAATAACCTTGAAGTTTTCTTTCTTAAAATCCTCAACGGAGGAGAGTAAATCGCTATACTCGTATAAATAAACAGTCGTATTATTCAGTGTTTGATCATCCACTTTTCCTTGAATGGTGTATTGTTTTTGAGCAAAGCTAAGCAGGGGAAAAGCAATCGTAAAGAAGAATAGAATTTGTCTTTTCATAACTGTAATTTGTTAATTCTTAATTGTTCAAATGTAAGATTTATTATTAATAATAAATTGAATTAGTTCTCCTTTTTGTTATTTCTGTGATTTATAAGATTCTAAGAAAGTTGTAGAAAAAGTAGTTCTCTTTAAATTTGAAACCTTCAATGTGCATTTTTCCGTGCCTTCGTCTTATTTAGAGCTTTTTTATTTTAACTGGCATATTTTGATTGAATAAACTAAAGATAAAACGATTTTATTCCTTGAATTATTGTATTTTTAATACCCAAAATCAACACGGCGAATTTGGTGATAAACAATTGAATTCGTGTTGGTGTATCTTAAATATAAAACAATTTGATTAACAAGATTTTAATTATTCATTATGGAAGTTTATTGCCCCAGTTGTGGTAGTGATGATTGTCATTACAATCCTCGCTTTTCCTCTTACCAATGCTCAGAGTGTCATTGTAGTTTTGAGGAGGACGATTATGTAGATACTGAAGCTCAAGAGGCTGATATGTTTTCTAATTGGGATGATGATGAAACAGAGTAAGCTTACTCTTGTTTTTAGATAAAAAAATAAGGGATTTACAAATTGTAAACCCCTTTATTTTTCTTGCAAATTCTATTGATAATGATTAGAAATTGAAGAAGTTCTTTGCATTATTGTAGCAGATATCTTCAACCATTTGTGAGATTCTAGCCATTTCTGAAGCTGGTAACTCACCGTTTTCTATGTCATTTCCTAAAAGATTACAAAGAGTTCTTCTGAAATACTCGTGTCTTGGGTAAGATAAGAAAGAACGAGAGTCAGTAAGCATACCTACAAAACGGCTTAATAAACCTAGTAAAGAGAGTGCATTCATTTGCTTCTCCATTCCGTCTTTTTGATCTAAAAACCACCATCCTGAACCAAATTGAATTTTCCCGGGAGTTGTTCCATCTTGGAAGTTTCCAATCATTGTGGCTATAACCTCATTAGCACATGGGTTTAAGTTGTATAGAATGGTTTTTGTTAGTTTATCTTTTGAGTTTAATCGATCTAAAAATTTAGACATAGATTTTGCAGTATTGAATTCTCCAATAGAGTCAAAGCCGGTGTCCGGTCCCAGCTTATTAAACATCTTGGTGTTATTATCTCTAATTGCACCGTAGTGGAATTGTTGAGTCCATCCTTTTTCGTAATCTAGCTCACCAAAGAAGATAAGCATTGCCGATTTGAATTTCAATACCTCTTCATTACTTAAGCTAGCTCCACCCATAACTTTACTAAAGATTGATTTAACTTCATCTTCTGTGTAGTCTTCAGCGTAGAATTCTTCAATACCGTGGTCAGAAAGACGACAACCTTGTTCAGCAAAGAAGTCATGACGTTTTCTAATAGCTACACAGAAATCGTCAAATGATTCAATCTTAGTTTCACTTATGTCGGCAAGTTTCTGTACATAACTTCTAAAATCTTCTGGTTTTTCAGGAGCCATTGCTTTATCAGGTCTCCAAGTAGGTAACATTTTGATTTCAAACCCACTCTCACGTGTTTGAATGTGATATTCTAAGGTATCAATAGGATCATCAGTAGTACAAACAGCTTCAACATTATATTTGCGCATTAAGTTACGAGCAGTATATTCAGGAGTAGCCAGTTTTGCATTACACTCATCATAAATTTCTCTTGCTGTTTCCGGATTTAATACCTTATCAATACCAAATGCAGTTTTAAGCTCTAAGTGTGTCCAATGATAAAGAGGATTTCTCATCGTGTAGGGTACTGTTTCTGCCCATTTTTCAAACTTTTCCCAATCGGAAGTGTCTGTGCCTGTGCAATAACTTTCATCTACACCATTTGAACGCATGGCTCTCCATTTGTAGTGATCACCACCAAGCCATAGTTCAGTAATAGATCTGAATTGGTAGTCATCTGCTACCATTTTGGGAACTAAATGACAATGGTAATCAATAATAGGCATTTTTGCTGCATGCTCGTGATAAAGTTTTTGAGCAGTTTCAGTCTGTAGCAAAAAATCTTTGTCCATAAATTTTTTCATAGCTATGTATTTTATATAATGTGATAAAGCAAATTGATTTGCTTATTAATTGTAAACCGTTTGCGTACACAAAAATAGGAAATTATACTGAAGTTGGCAAAATAATATATATATTTGCTTTATTAAAAAACAATAATATCAGGATAATTTGGTTATTTAACTTAATAAAAAATTAAAATAATGAGGCCACTAAACAAAGAAACAGCAAAAAAAACTGTGCGTCCGGAACGTATCATACAGTTTGGAGAAGGAAATTTTTTACGCGCTTTTGCCGATTGGATGATTCACAAAATGAATCAGGAAACAGATTTCAATGGTAGTGTTGTTGTTGTACAACCTATTGAAAATGGGATGATTGATATGTTGAATAAACAGGATAATCTTTACCACGTAAATCTTCAAGGTATTGATAAAGGCGAAAAAGTAAACGATTTAATACTGGTTGACTCTATCAGTCGCTCGTTAAATCCTTATGCTGATTTTGATGCTTTCTTAAAATTAGCTGAGCAACTCGAAATGCGTTTTGTAATTTCAAATACAACTGAAGCAGGTATAACCTTTGACTCAGCTTGTAAACTAGAAGACAAACCTGCATCATCTTATCCTGGAAAATTAACTCAGTTATTATATCATCGTTACAAAACCTTCAATGGAGATCAATCCAAAGGATTAATTATTTTCCCTTGTGAGCTGATATTCCTTAACGGACATAAATTAAAAGAGGTTATTTATCAATACATTGATCTTTGGAACTTAGGTGCTGAATTCAAAGCATGGTTTGATGAGGCTTGTGGTGTTTACGCTACTTTAGTTGATAGAATTGTACCGGGATTCCCTCGTCATGAAATCAATGAGATTAAAGAGCGTTTACAATACGATGACAATTTAGTGGTACAAGCAGAAATATTCCATTTATGGGTTATTGAAGCTCCACAAGAAATAGCAAAAGAATTCCCCGCTGATAAAGCAGGTTTAAATGTTCTCTTTGTTCCTTCGGAAGAGCCATATCACGAAAGAAAGGTTACACTTCTTAATGGACCACACTCAGTGTTATCTCCTGTAGCATATCTTTCAGGAATTAACATCGTAAGAGATGCTTGTGAGCATCCGGTAGTTGGTAAGTACGTTAAAAAGGTGATGTTTGATGAATTGATGGAAACCTTGAATTTGCCCAAAGATGAGTTAGCGCAATTTGCTAATGATGTACTTGACCGTTTCAATAATCCATTTGTTGATCATGATGTAACAAGTATCATGTTGAATGCATTCCCTAAATATGCTACACGCGACTTACCGGGATTAAAAGTATTCTTGGAAAGGAAAGGAAAATTACCCGATGGACTTGTATTGGGATTAGCTGCAATCATTACGTATTACAAAGGAGGTAAACGTGAAGACGGAGCTGAAATTAAAGCTAATGATGCTGTGGAAATTATGGATTTATTGAATCAATTATGGGCAACTAATGATACTCAAAAAATAACCGAGGGAGTTTTAGGTGCTGAGTTTATTTGGCAAGAGAACTTGAATAACATCGCCGGATTAACTGAAAAGGTAAAGGGGTATTTAGATGCTATCCAAGAGAAAGGAATGTTGGAAGTAGTTCAAACTATTGTTTAATACTTCTCTTTTGAATTGATCGATAGAAGATGGCAGCAAGAGAACAACTTGCTGCCATTTTATTTTCAGCTATAATGTAAATATGCTTAATTTTTATAGCCTCATTGCATAATAAATGAACCTATTCTAGTCAAAGGTTTGTTAAATTTGTGCATAATACATAATCATAAATTTTATACATAAAACAAGAATCGGATGAAACTAAAAACATTAACTTTATTATTTGTCTTTTCTCTTTTTCTGGGAACTGTTGCAAAAGCACAAGTTTCTTTTGGTGATTCAGAACTCATCAATGAAGGGTGGAAATTCACATTGAACGATGTTGAAAATGGACAAAGTCCTGCTTTAAAAGATTTACGTTGGCAATCTATTAACTTACCACACGACTGGTCGGTAAGACAACAATTAAGTCCTACTTTGGCTAGTTGCACCGGTTATCTTCCGGGAGGAATTGGTTGGTATAGAAAAACATTATCCATTCCTGCCAATCAAAAAGGAAAGAAAGTTTATCTCTATTTTGAAGGAGTCTATAATAGAAGCGAAGTATTTATCAATGGAGAGTCGTTAGGTAAACGTCCCAATGGTTATGTTTCCTTTATGTACGATGCTACTCCGTTTATTAATTACGATAAAGAAAATGTGGTTGCAGTTCGTGTAGATCATAGTGAAGATGCTGACTCTAGATGGTACACTGGTTCGGGTATTTATAGAAATGTTTGGGCTGTATATGCTAACCCTATTCACATTGATCAATGGGGAGTATTTGCTTATCCTGAAAAAGTGTCTAAAAATAAAGCAACAATGAAAGTTAATGTGACTGTTGCTAATGGTTCAAAAGCTAAAGAAAACTTGGTTGTAGAAAATAAACTATATTCTCTTGCAGGTAAAGTGGTTGCTTCAAAGAAATCGACTGTATCTGTCAATTCCGGAGCTAAGGGCTCGGTGGACTTTACTTTAAATGTAAGTCGTCCTGAACTATGGAGTATAGATAATCCTAGCTTGTATCAATTAGAAACCAAAGTATATAAAGGGAAAGAGTTAGTAGATGAAACTACAACCACAACAGGTATTCGTAGTTATACCTTTGACCCCAACAAAGGGTTTGCTTTGAATGGTGAGTGGATGAAAGTAAAAGGAGTTTGTATTCATCACGACGCCGGTGTTTTAGGGTCAGCTGTACCCCGTGAAGTGTGGAAGAGAAGATTATTAACCTTGAAAGAAGTGGGTTGTAATGCAGTTCGTACCAGTCATAACCCACAAGCTCCTGATTTATATCAACTTTGCGATGAGTTGGGACTTCTAGTAATGAATGAGGCCTATGACGAGTGGGAATTCCCTAAAAGAAAGTGGATTGAGGGTTGGAACGTAGGAACTCCGGGTTTTCAGGGAGCATTCGATATTTTTGCCGATTGGTCTGAGATTGATTTAGCTGATATGGTAAAAAGAGATAGAAATCACATTTCCATCTTCTCTTGGAGTGTAGGTAATGAAGTAGATTATCCTAACGACCCTTATTCACATCCTGTATTGGATGGAGGTAGAGATACAGGCTTTACACAACCTATTCATGGTGGCTATCAAAAGGATGCACCCGATGCTATGCGTTTGGGTGATATAGCAAAGAGATTGGTGAAAGTGGTGAAGCAATACGATCCTTCACGTCCTACTACTGCCGGGTTAGCCGGAGTAGCAATGTCTAATGAGACAGCTTATCCGGGTGCTTTGGATATTGCAGGTTATAATTATACAGAGAGTAAATACATTTCCGATCACGAAAAATATCCGGATCGTGTAATTTATGGTAGTGAAAACAGACATAGTTTAGCCGATTGGAAAGCGGTTACTGATAATGAGCATATTTTTGGCCAATTCCTATGGACAGGTATTGATTATTTAGGTGAGTCAGGTCGTTGGCCTTCCAGAGGTTTCTATTCCGGTTTGTTGGACTTTGGTGGGTTTATTAAACCTAGAGGTTATTTCAGACAATCATTATGGTCGGATACTCCTATGGCTTACATAGGAACTTATCCCACACCCGGTAAAGGTAGTGCTTCACAGATGAAAGATGTTTGGTCTCAACTAGAGGCTCAAAAAGGAAACTATGAAGAAAAAGTGCCTTCTATGGATGCTTGGGCTATCTGGAACTATAAGGAGGGACAATTGATTCGCGTGGTATGTTACACCAACTGTAATCAAGCCGAATTGCTTTTAAATGGAACAAAAGTAGGTGAGAAGAAACCCTATAATCAGGATACAGGTATTATTTTCTGGGATATTCCATACCATGCAGGTAAATTAGAGGTAGTTGCTTATGATCAAGAGAATAAAGAATTGGCACGTAACACCATTCAGTCTTCGGGTAGACCTGCTGCCATTTCTATCTTGTCGGCCGATGAAGTTGTAGATAAGAATAGAGGTTTGGCTCAGGTAGTTATTCAAGTAGTAGATGAGAATAATGTTCCGGTTATGTTATCGGATGATGAGGTAGCTTGTGAGATTTTTGGCCCTGCTAAGCTATTAGGTTTAGAGGCTAGTAATAACTCAGATATGAGCGATTATACAGATAATGTTCATCGCGTGTTCCACGGTAAAATGGTGGCATACATTGAGGCAACAGGCAAGACAGAGGATATTCACGTACGATTTACCTCTCCTTGGCTGAAAAATGCAGAATTGACAATTAAGGTGAGATAATAGATGCAATGATTCATTGTTAATATTATTGATTTGTTTTGCTGTGGTGTTCTGATTTATTTAGGACACCACAGTTTTTTTATGCCTGTTTTTTTGAAGTTTGTTGAGAATGTTGGAGAAAGAGTAGGTATTCTGATGGATGAAAAAGAAACGAAAGTATTTAAAATAAAGAAGGAGCAACGCTTTGCTCCAATCTTTTGTTAACCTTAAATCTAATACTATGAAAAACACATTACAAATATAAGTGATTTACTGAATTTTGAAGAAGAATTGATTCTCTCGAGCCACAGTTCTAACATTCTTTAGTTGAATAATGGATTGTAGTTGTTGTTTTGTTAATTATAGTGTTTGATTTTCTCTCTTTATTGTGAAAAATAGCTTGTGTTTAACTATCTGACTCTACTCTTTATTTAACTTTTCTGGCAGATGGTCAAAAGAAAACTCTTTTTATTGGAAGCTTCTTTTCTAAGGCTTTATTTAACTTAGATACATTGGCTAAGTGTAGGGAATCTTATCCACCATTATCTACTGAAAAGTTTGTGCTGTTTTGTGAGAAAATATTTGAGAAAAAGATGAGTTAGGAGAATAACAAAATACTCGGTCTAGGATCGAATACCTCTCGGTCCTAGACCGAGCACCCTTCAGTCCTAGACCGACAGGCCTTCGGTCCTAGACCGTTCAGAACCCCATTCAGAATCGATGTGAAAGGGGGTAATAGGAACGTTGCAAAAACAGTGTTTTAGGCTACTTCTTGGTCATCATTAATAACCATCCCTTTGTGTCTTTCGGGTAGGGCACTTTCAACAGCAGCATAAGCTTCGTTCAGTGTCTCACGAATCATTTTAGGCGATTGTTCTTTGGCTGGAATAGGAGGGTGAATGGTTAAGGTTAGGGGGTGTCTGTGCACCCATTTGCCGGTACGGGGCATTACTTCAAAAGAACCTGTAATAGTTACAGGTACAACAGGTAGTTGAAGGTCACTAGCCAATTGAAAAGCTCCTTTCTTGAAATAACCCATGTGACCTGTAAAGGTTCTTGCTCCTTCCGGGAACACCACTAAAGAGACTCCATCTGTTAGAGAGTTCTTGGCTTGTTCTATGGTTTCTGCTATTTTTTTTGGCCCCGAGCGATCTACAAAAATATGTCCTGCACTTTCGCAAGCTTTACCCACAAAAGGAAGTTTCCGTAAGCTCTTTTTCATCATCCACTTGAAGTTTCTTCCAATGAATCCATAAATCAAGAAGATGTCAAAAGCTCCCTGATGATTGGCTACAATAACGTAGGACTGTTTGGAATCCAAGTTTTCTTTGCCTTGAACACGAACCGGAAGCAATAAAAATAGGCAAATCAGTTGCGACCATATCTTTCCCGGATAATAGCCCCAAAAGTGCGCTCCTCCCACTAACGAGCCCAAGGTGGTAACTAGAGCCGTTAAAATGGTTAGCACCAATGTAATGGGTAATGCAATGCAAATGAGATATAGGTTATAAACAAACTTCATTTGAGGTGTTTGTAAAATGATTGACGTTACAAAAATAGTAATATAAAAGCAGAATGAGTGACAAATTATTTATATTTGTTAAAAGTAAAATCAGAATTATATGTTGCGAATTTTACATACGGCCGATTGGCATCTAGGGCAAACTTTTTTTGGGTACGACCGAACTTTGGAGCATCAGCATTTTTTATCGTGGTTAAAAAACCAATTAGTTGAAAAAGAGGTGGATGTTCTTTTAATTAGTGGAGATGTGTTTGATGTATCCAATCCCTCTTCTGCTTCTCAACGATTGTTTTATGAGTTTCTGAGAGAGTCTCTAGAACTTTCTCCTGATTTGCAAATTGTAATTATAGCCGGTAACCACGACTCAGCTTCCCGCTTAGAAGTTCCCCAACCTCTTTTAGATGAAAGGCAGGTGGTGATTAAAGGGTTAATCCCTAAAAAAGAGGGAGTGGTTGATTATGATTCATTAATTGTCGATTTAAAGAATAAAGAAGGGGAGGTGGAAGCTCTGTGTCTAACAGTTCCTTTTTTAAGACAGGGCGATTACCCTTCGGTTCCCCAAGCAAAAAATGTGTATGTGGAAGGGGTGGAGGCCTTTTATACGGCATTGATTCAGCAGGCTAAACAAAAGAAGGAACTTCATCAGGCATTAGTAATAATGGGACATCTGCATACGCTTTCAGCAGAAGTCGCAACAAAAGATTACAGTGAACGCATTATAATTGGTGGATTAGAACAGGTTTCTCCTACTATTTTCACAGATGATATTGCCTATGTAGCTTTAGGTCATATTCACAAAGCACAGCGAGTAGCCGGATCGGAACATATACGTTATGCCGGAAGTCCGTTGCCTCTTTCTTTTGCAGAGAAACACTATAAACACGGTGTGGTAGAAGTGGTTATTGATAAGGGGAAACTTATTTCGTTGGAAAAACCGGAATATAATCCATTAATAGGTTTACTAAGTATTCCACCCAAAGGAGTAGCCTCTCCTGAAGTTATTCTTGAAGAACTACAACAATTACCCGATGCTACAGAAGATATCGCCTTATATCCTTATTTAGAGATTCATGTGTTGCAGAAAGAACCGGAGCCTTTATTGAAAAATAAAATAGAAACCTTAATTGAACAGAAAGCTGTTCGTTTAGCTCGTATTCTTTCCCACTTTGAACAAAAAAAACAAGAAAGCGAAGAGGAATCTGTATGGGTAGGTTTAGAAGAGAGAAGTCCTATGGATGTGGCCAATTTATACTATGAGTCAATATATGGTGTTGCTATGCCACAAGAACTTCAACAGTTGTTTCACGAGGTGTGTGCCTCTTTGAGTAATAAAGAGAATTAAAAATGAAGATTTTAGCTATACGTTTAAAAAACTTAGCCTCGATAGAGGGAGAGGTTGAAATTGATTTTGAAAAAGAGCCCCTTTTATCTTCCGGATTATTTGCTATATCCGGACCAACAGGATCGGGGAAATCTACTCTTTTAGATGCTCTTTGTTTGGCTCTTTACGATGCTACCCCTCGGTTTAAGGCTACTTCGGAGAGTGTTTCTCTGAAGGATGTAGGGGAGTCTACCATTAATCAATCGGATGTGCGTAACATTTTACGTAGAGGGACCGGTGAAGGGTATGCTGAAGTTGATTTCCTGGGTTCGGAAGGGAATCGTTATCGCTCCAGATGGTCTGTACGTAGAGCCTATGGAAAAGCAAGTGGCGCTTTACAAGCTCAGGTTATGCAAGCTCAAAACTTAACGACAGATACAGCTTTACAAGGTACAAAGACTGAGATTCTAAATCAGTTGGTTACACATATTGGCCTGACTTACGAACAATTTACTCGTACGGTACTGTTGGCGCAAAATGAATTTGCTACTTTTTTGAAATCCAAGGAATCGGATAAAGCGGAACTATTGGAAAAACTGACAGGTACAGAGGTATATTCTATGATTTCCAAAGAGATTTTTCAGCGGAACAAAGAAGAGAAACAGAAAATAGAGGTAGTCCGTCAACGTATAGAACAGATTCAATTGCTAGATGAAGAAGGCTTGAAACAGTTTCAAGTACAAGAAGTGGAGTTGACAACCAAGGTGAAAGCAGCGGATGCACGTATAGTTGAATTGAAAAAGCAGTTGGAATTAATAACTAGTTTAGCCAAGTCACAACAAGAAGAAACGAAGCAGAAAGTAAAGGAAAAAGAGGCGTTGATTCAATTGGAGGAAAGTCAAAGAAAACTAGGAGAAAAAGATAAATTACTTGTTCAGTTTCAGGAGTACAAAGTTGCTCTCCAACCTGAGATGGAAAAGGCTCAACAGTTGGATGTAAAGCTTGAGGAAAAACAGGAAGGGTTAATTAAGGAGTATAACCGACTGGAGAAAGCAAAGAAAGAACAACAAGATTCTGAAGAAAAATACAACCAAAATAAACAGCAGTTTGAGAGGGTAATGACTCAACTAGGAAGGGTTTTTGAAGTAGAAGAGGATTTAAATTATAATGTGTTCTCCCGTTTATATAGTCAACAATTAGAGACATTAACACTTGATGAGCAAAAAAACAGTGAACTCTATGAAAGGATACAGTTTTTTGGTATCAATCAATTAGCCGAGAAACAAAGTGCTTTACTCAATCAGCAAAAAGAAATAGAGAAACTGAAAAGAGAGTTGATTGAATGGATTGAGGTGGTAAAGAAAATTGCGGTATCAGATCAAAAACTGAAAGAGTTTGAAATAAAACAAGCAACATTAGTTCAACAAAGAGAGCAAAGTGTTCTTGATTCTCAGCATAAAGAGAAGCTCTATATAAAGATTAAAGAGCTTTATGAGCAGCAGAAAATAGCTATTGGAAAAGATGTAAGGGCTTTACGAACGATATTAAAAGAGAATAAACCTTGTCCGGTCTGTGGAAGTGAAGATCATCCTTATGCGAATAATGAGAAGGTTAATGTATTGTTTCAAAAGGTAGAGAGCCAGTATAATGAAGCGGATAAGGATTTGAGGGAAGAAAAAGAACGCTTCAATCAATTGAAGAGTAACATTCAGTTGCTTCATACAGAAATAGAGCGAGAGAAAAATCAAAAGCAAGAATGGGGTAAAAAAGAAAAGGACTTGCGACCTGCAGAAGGGAAAGAGGAGGTTACATCTTATGATAAAGAGTTAGTTGCTTTAAATGATGAGTTGTCGGCTTTAGCTGCCCGAATAAAACAACACGAAGATTTAAATAAGCAGTGGGAGAAGAATACGAAGGCGTTGGATTTACAGCGAAAAGAGTTGAATCAAATTAAAGAACAGATAGAACAACTCAAGTTGCTGGAGGTTACTCTACAGTCGTTTGCTGCTATTTTAACTGAGAAAAACAAGGAGGTCGTTACCGAACGGAATAATTTTCAGGCTTCTAAAAAAGCTTATGCTTTATTGGATGAAGAACGTAAAAAGTTACTTAAAGGAAAGAATGTCAAAGAGGTACAAGACCAACTTCAAAGGGAAGAGAAGCAATTTGCAGAAGAAAAGGAACAATTACGCTTGAACCGAGAAAAAGGGCAAGCCAACCTCTCTTCTATTCAGGGACAATTGGTGCAGCTAAAGAAACAAATCGAGGAGTTTCAGGAACAGAAGAAACAGTTGGAACCTATAGAAAATCTGCCTGAAGTGTTACTACAATTAGAAAAGAATAGAAATGAAGATAATGAAGCTTTGATTGTAACCAAAACCCGTTTACATCAGGATAAAGAGAACCGGGAATTGAAAAACAAAATAGAGAAAGGATTGAAAGATCAACTGGTTGTTGCTGAGCAATGGGCAAAGTTAAACGATCTCTTGGGTAGTGCCGATGGTAAAAGCTTCAAAGTGATTGCTCAAGGGTATACTTTGAAGTTACTGCTGCTCCATGCCAATAAACATCTGTCTTATTTAGCCGACCGCTATCGGTTACAGCAGGTAGCCAATCAGTTGACCTTACAGGTAGTTGACCGATTTATGTTGGATGAGGTACGAACGGTTCATTCGCTTTCGGGTGGAGAGTCTTTTTTAGTTTCCTTGGCTTTGGCCTTAGGATTATCTTCTTTGTCCAGTCGCAATTTAAATGTTGATTCACTCTTTATTGATGAGGGCTTTGGTTCCTTAGATTCTGAAACCTTGACTTCAGCCATGGAAGCTTTGGAACAATTGCAGCTGCAGGGACGTAAGATAGGTGTCATCTCTCACGTTCAGGAAATGAGCGAACGAATTCCCACACAAATACAGATTCATAAAGGACAAAGTGGGCGCAGCACCGTTCAGTTGGTGGGGTAATATCAATTTTGGAGTAGCGTAAATACGGTTATCTC
The DNA here is from genome assembly GCA_964528875.1 of uncultured Bacteroides sp. Lineage (GTDB taxonomy): Bacteria > Bacteroidota > Bacteroidia > Bacteroidales > Bacteroidaceae > Bacteroides_E. The sequence goes on from CAZGUI010000021.1 coordinate 21,390, forward strand.
CGGCCAGGCACCCCAACGGAAAGGAGGTCCTACAGAACCTATTCCAATGTTAACATAGAGACTCTGATCTCCTTCGGTGTACATTCCTCCCCATTCAGGATAAACTTGAGAGGCCAATGAGAAAGAACCCAATTGGAACTGCATTCCGTGTGTATGCCCGGAGAGAGTTAAGGGAATATCTGTAGAAGGGAGTACCTCACGTCTCCAATGCGTAGGATTATGTGAGAGTAAGATTCGGAAATAATTCTCTGTGTTTTCTGCGGCCTTTTTCAGGTCTCCATATTGTGCAAAAGGGGGTTCACCATCGTTTTCTACACCAATTAATGCAATGGAATCTGTCTCATTTACTATAAATACATGTTCATTATTCAGTAGTTGCCAGCCCATTTGTCGCTGTTTATCCTGAAGCCTTAAGAAACTTTCCTGCTGATCTTCGGGGTTTTTCCAGTGCTTGTAGTAGGGGCCATAATCGTGATTACCCAAAATAGAATAAACGCCGTCTTTGGCTTTTAGTTGAGAGAGTACTTCCATGAAAGGATTAATCTCGTCGTCTTTATGGTTAACTAAATCTCCTGTAAATACAATTAAATCCGGGTTTTGAGCATTGACTAAATCTACTATCCGTTGAACCGGTTTGGGGTTGTCAAACCAACTTCCTAAATGCATATCCGATAATTGAACTATTTTATATCCATTAAAGGAGGGGGGTATTTGGGCGTGTGTATAGGTTACTTCTTTAATCTGAAACTTTTTACGTCCAATGAAAGAGCCATAGAGAATGATAAAAGCGGAAAAGAAACTCAATCCCACTCCTACTAACATAAGTCCTTTCCTTATTTTGGGGAATTTATAGAAAAAGAATCCCAATAACGAGGCCGTAGTTAAAAAGAGCAATGGGTTTACAGCTATAAAATAGCATAGTGCGTATACCCCTATGGTTCTGGGATAAAGTGTGAAATCTGTATTGAAAGGGTTTTTAATAGCAATATATAATCCCACACAAAGAGCAAACATAAAAGTCCAATAGAGAACCTTTAGAACCATCTTAATTTTAGGGTTCTTATACATATAAACCAAGTACAAGTAGAGGCTTGGTAAAAGTAAAACAACTAATGATGAAAGAAGTAGGCTTTGAATCATAGCTTATTATTTGTTCTTAGGAGCAAGTTTAGAAATAAAACCAACAATAACTAATAATGAGTCGGTTAAAAGATATGAAAGTGTAGTTAGAAAAATGTAAAGTCTATTTTATGTAAATAGTATATAATGAGGTACCATCAATCCAACCTTGGAAGCATTGGGGGTTAATAAGTTCTCTGATTTAATTTGTATGTCTAATTCAGTGAGGCTTAATTTCTCTTCTATCAGATGCAAAAGTTCTTTTTCTCTTTTCATAAAAGCTACTAGGGGAGTATGTAGTTTCTCTTTAAATTGTGAAGAATAAAGCGATAGAGTGGCCGACTCAGTAAACCGATGAGCTAATGTTTGTACTAGTTTTCGTTTGTATTCATCTTGTTCAAAGAGCAAATCCACTTCCGAATCAATGGTGGTTGCAAAAAGAGTGAGTTCACTTTCTTGTTCCAACTCTTGCTTCAATTGCATAAAATCAAAAGTAGGGTGTGAACCAAAAGAGAAGTTCTCAGGTGTTATATTAAGAGGAGAATGTAGACCATCTATAAATAATTGGTTATCCTTTAGTTGATAGCCTATGCGAATAGAGTTGCCTTGAGTTTTATAATCCCTGTTCAGTAAATCGACCATTCGGTTGGCCTCTTTTAATAGTTGCATTGCCTCGGAAGCACTGGAACGCTCCTGTTCTTCAAAATCGGTAAGCCAGGAAGCTCTCACCACATCACATCCCTGAACTGAAGCTATATTTGCAAATTCAGGATCAAAATCCCAATCTTTGAAGAATGAAGGCCAATGAATTTGAGGATAGAGTTGATATAACGTAAAAGATTGTATCATCGATTAAAAGATAAAGCCTCACCTTTGTGAGTAGTTATTACTTGATTGTCAGTATATAACAAGTTTCCATTTACAAATGTTTTTTCTACCGCCCAATGATAGGTGTTCCCTTCAAAAGGGCTCCATCCACATTTGCTTAAAACATTATCCGATGTAACCTGCCATTCCTTTTTAGGGTTTACTAAAACCAAGTCAGCGGCATATCCCTCTTTTATAAAACCTCTATCTTTAATTTGATATATCTTAGCCGGTGCATGACACATTTTTTCTACTACAGTTTCAATGGAGAATTCTCCTTTAGTAACAAGTTCCAGCATATTCGCCAAAGAGTATTGCAGGGTAGGAATACCCGATGCCGCTTTTAATGCACCTCCTTCTTTATCTTTAGGAAGGTGAGGAGCATGGTCGGTAGCAATGGAATCAATAATACCTGAGTTTATGGCTTGGCGCAAAGCTGTTTTATCTTGTTCTGTTTTAATGGCAGGGTTGCATTTTATCTGGGTACCTAGTGTAGCATAATCTTTGTCTGAATACAATAGATGTCCTACACAAACTTCAGCTGTAATACGCTTTTCTTCTATAGGAGCAGACGAAAAGAGCTGTAACTCTTTTGCTGTAGATAAGTGAAGGACATGGAGTCTGGCTTTTGCCTGATTGGCCAGTTCGATAGCTAAAGCGGTTGATTGGTAACAAGCCTCTTCCGATCGGATCAATGGGTGAAAAGATAAGGGTAAATCATCCGTTTGATTCTCTTGCTCCAGATAAAACTTTCTATTTTTATTTACTTCATCGTTGTTTTCACAATGTGTAGCAATTAAAAAATCCGTTCCATTAAATATCTCCTCTAATGTACGACGTCTATCAACTAACATATTACCGGTACTGGCTCCCATAAATACTTTGATGCCACAAATAGGTTTCCCCTCTAATGCTTGAAATAGCTTGTAGTTTGTATTTGTTGCTCCAAAATAACAAGAGTAATTGACTAAGGAGCGCTCACTCATCAGCATAAATTTCTCATCTAATGCCTCAAGGGTAGTCGTTTGAGGAAGTGTGTTGGGCATATCACAAATAGATGTTACTCCTCCCGCTACCGCAGCAGCACTTTCCGTATAGAAATCAGCCTTTTGAGTCATCCCCGGGTCTCTGAAGTGCACGTGTGTATCTATTACCCCGGGAAGTAAAAATAAGCCTGCTGCATCAATCACTTGATCACAAGGCTGTGAAGGTATTTGTTCATAGTTCAATACCTCTGCTATGAGGTTGTTTTCAATAACTACCGATCCAATAAATCTTTTATTATCATTGATAATCGTTGCATTTTGTATAAGAGTGCGATTAGTCTTCATTTTCTTTCTTGGGGTATTTATGGAATAAACTATCTAATTTTAATTTAATAACACCAAACACAGCCTCTCCAAAAATGCTAGAATCCATTTTAGAGGTTCCTAAGCGGCGATTGATGAAAATTACAGGAACTTCAATAATTTTGAATCCCGCTAGATATGCTTTGAACTTCATTTCAATTTGAAAGGCATAACCTTTGAACTGAATGTGATTTAAATCTATGGTTTCTAAAACTTCCCTTCGATAACATTTGAATCCTGCAGTTGTATCGTGGATGGGTAAACGGGTAATGATGCGTACGTATTTCGATGCGAAATAGGACATCAACACTCTACCCATTGGCCAGTTCACTACGTTTACCCCACTTACGTAGCGAGAGCCTATAGCTACATCTCCACCATCATCTGTACACGCTTTATATAAACGAGGCAAGTCTTCCGGATTGTGACTGAAGTCTGCATCCATTTCAAAGATAAATTGATAATCTTTCTCTAAAGCCCATTTGAACCCGGCAATATAGGCAGTTCCCAGTCCCTGTTTCCCTTCTCTTTCTAGAAGAAATAGACTTTCGGAGAATGCTTGCTGCAGTTTTTTTACAATGTCAGCTGTTCCATCAGGAGACCCATCGTCAATGATTAGAATATGAAATTTTTTATCCAAGTTAAATACGGCTCGGATTATATTTTCAATATTTTCACGCTCGTTGTATGTGGGGATAATAACAAGACTATCTGAATTTTGCATAACATTATAAAGCTATTGTGTATAGATAGATACAAAAGTACAGTTTTTAATGGCACTTCAAAAAATAGTATGTGCAAACTAAGTATTTTTTTGTAATTTTGAATCATAATTAAGAAAGAACATTCCAAATATATGACGATTGCTGAGTTTAAAGACCTCTACGCCAAACATCCCAAAGTTGATGCTTTACATCGAACCATAGAAAATGAAAACATTAAAACTATTTACTGCAAAGGCTTTTCGGCCTCTTCTTCAGCAGTAGTAGCTTCAATTTTAATTAAAAAAAACACTTCTCCTTATCTTTTTATTCTAGATGATTTGGAAGAGGCGGGATATTTTTATCAAGATGTAAAACAAATCTTAGGAGAGGGATCGGTGCTTTTTTTCCCTTCATCATACAAAAGAGCCATAAAATACGGACAGACGGATGCAGCAAATGAAGTGTTGCGAACGGAAGTCTTGAGTCAATTACAAAAAAAAGACGAGAAACTCTTTATTGTAACTTATCCTGATGCATTAGCTGAAAAAGTGGTTTCAAAAGAAGAGCTGAACGATCGTTTAATTCAGTTAGAGGTTGGGCAACGTATTGGTTTAGTATCCTTACGTGAAATGTTATATGATTATGGTTTTGAATATACCGATTATGTATATGAACCGGGACAGTTTGCCATACGAGGAAGCATTATAGATGTTTTCTCCTATGCTTCTGAAATACCTTTTCGTATTGATTTCTTTGGTAATGAAATAGAAACTATTCGCTCTTTCGAGGTTGAGAACCAGTTGTCGGTTGAGCAAAAGAAAAGTATTGTTATAGTACCTAATTTGGAGCTCTCGAATGCAAATACAGTTACATTTTTCGATTTCTTATCGCAAGATACTTTGATTTGGGCAAAGGATTTTTTTTGGAGTCAAGAACGGGTTGGAACAATTCATGATGAAGCTTTACTACCTCAGGCTATGATGGCTCAACAGGAAGAAACGGGTAAGTGCGAATCTATAGAGGGAGCATTGCTTACATTAGATACTTATAAGCAGGCTCTTGATAAGTTTAGGAAGATAGAGTTTGGTCAGAAATCTTCTACATTAGCTGATGCTCAAATTGAATTTTCTACTTCTCCTCAACCCATTTTTCATAAGAACTTTGATCTGCTTTCTGATGCTTTTTTAGACTTTATCCAAAAAGAATATACTTTATATATTTGTAGTGACAGCCTCAAACAGACAGAACGATTGAAAGCAATTTTTGAAGATAGGGGAGATGTCATCCCTTTTGTATCGGTTGAAAAAACGATTCATGGTGGTTTTTCCGACCATTCTTTGAAAATCTGTCTTTTTACAGATCATGAAATCTTTGATAGATACCATAAGTATATTTTAAAGAGTGATAAAACTCGTTCCGGAAAGATGGCTCAATCCATTAAGGAGTTACACCAGTTCTCTCCGGGTGATTTCGTTATTCATTCCGATCATGGAGTGGGACGATTTGAAGGGTTGGTGCGTTTACCTATTGGAGATACAGTACAAGAGGTAATAAAACTAGTCTATCGTAACGAAGATGTTGTTTTTGTCTCTATACACTCCCTGCATAAAGTGTCAAAGTATAAAGGGAAAGATGGAGAAGATCCACAACTCAATAAACTAGGTACGGGAGCTTGGCAGAAATTAAAAGATCGTACAAAAAGTAAATTAAAAGATATAGCCAGAGATCTGATTAAACTTTATGCTAAACGTAGGGAAGAAAAAGGATTTGCTTTTAGTCACGACACCTATTTACAGCGTGAGTTAGAAGCATCATTTATTTATGAAGATACTCCGGATCAAAGTAAAGCAACTGCAGATGTGAAGCAAGATATGGAGCAGACGGTTCCGATGGATCGTTTGATTTGTGGAGATGTGGGCTTTGGTAAAACAGAGGTAGCTATCCGTGCTGCATTCAAAGCGGTTGCTGATAATAAACAAGTAGCAGTGTTGGTACCAACAACAGTATTAGCTTATCAACACTACCGAACATTTTCTGCACGTCTCAAAGAATTTCCTTGTCGTGTGGATTATCTGAGTCGGGCTCGCTCAACCAAAGAGAAGAATGAGGTGGTTAAGGGTGTTGAGAATGGGCAAATAGATATATTAATCGGAACCCATCGAATTTTAAGTAAAGATATTAAATTCAAAGATCTAGGTTTGCTTATTATTGACGAAGAACAGAAGTTTGGGGTTTCAGTTAAAGAGAAATTGCGTTTATTAAAAGTAAATGTGGATACTTTGACTTTAACAGCTACACCTATACCTCGTACCTTACAGTTTTCTTTAATGGGAGCACGAGATTTAAGTATTATATCTACACCTCCACCTAATAGATATCCTATACAGACAGAAATTCATACGTTTAATAAAGCGATTCTTGTAGATGCTATAAATTTTGAAATGAGTCGTAATGGTCAGGTGTTTTTTGTAAATAATCGCATCGCTGAGTTACCTAAAATAAAAAACTTTATTGAAGAGAACATACCCGATTGTAGAGTGGCGATAGGTCATGGTCAAATGGATTCTGCTAAAATGGAAAAGGTGGTTTTAGATTTTGTTCACCACGATTATGACGTCCTCTTGGCTACTACAATTATTGAGAGTGGGATAGATATTCCCAATGCCAATACAATCATTATTAATAATGCTCACAATTTTGGATTAAGCGACTTACATCAGATGCGAGGTAGGGTAGGACGAAGTAATAAGAAAGCTTTTTGTTATTTGTTGGCTCCTCCCCTAACTCTGATTAGTCCGGAGTCTAAGAGACGGTTACAAGCCATTGAAAACTTTAGTGATTTGGGTAGTGGTTTCCATATTGCTATGCAAGACTTAGATATCCGAGGAGCAGGTAATATGTTGGGAGCAGAGCAAAGCGGATTTATTGCCGATTTAGGATATGAAACCTATCAGAAAATATTAACACAAGCTGTACAAGAATTAAAAGAGGATGAGTTTGCTGAGGTTTATGAAACAGAAAATAAGTCTTTAGATGAAGATAGACAATACGTTGAAGAGTGTCAAGTGGAGAGTGATTTGGAATTGTTACTGCCCGATTCTTATGTGACAGGAAGTAGTGAACGTATGGCTCTTTATAGTGAACTGGATAACTTACTGTTGGATGATGAAGTTGAAGTTTTTAGACAGAAACTGAAAGACCGTTTCGGTGCAATTCCGGAGGAGACCGAAGAGTTACTTCAAGTAGTTCCTTTACGTCGTATAGCTAAACGATTAGGTATTGAGCGTATCTTCTTAAAAGGAGGTCAGATGATTCTTTTCTTTGTTAGTAACGATGAAAGTCCTTTTTATCAGAGTTCTTTTTTTGGTAAGATTATATCTTTTGCTGTTCTTAATCCTCGTCGATGCGATTTAAGAGAGAAAAATGGAAAGCGTTCACTATTGGTTAAGAATGTAAATAAAATGAAAGAGGCAGTATCAGTACTGCAAGAGATTGTTTCAGTTCAACAAGATTAATCTTTAATAAAAACTAGTGCTTCTTTTTTCCTTTCCTTTGTTTGTTTCTGTTGGAGGGTCTTTCCTTTTTGAGAGGGTAGAGTTCATCAATTAAGTCTTGTCTATTCATTTTCTTCAACTCCATAATAATATTACGGCGTTCTTCCGGTTTATACCAAAAGAAAAACTGACGTTGAGCTAATTTCTCTTCTTTAGTTTTAGCGCTAAATATGGGTTCAAGAGTATAAGGGTGGTAACCTGTATACCAACTTTCTGTAGCAATAGTCATGGGAGTAGGTGTAAAATCTTGTACTTGCTTCAGGTGAAAATTTAGCTTTCTAGTCTCTACTGCCAATTCAGCCATGTTTTCTTCCGTGCATCCGGGATGACTGCTAATAAAATAAGGGATTAACTGTTGATTTAAGTTGTGCTTTTTGTTTATTTGATTAAATAGTGCATTAAATTGAACAAATTGTTGAAAAGATGGTTTTCTCATGATGTTTAACACTTTATCATTGGTATGTTCAGGTGCAACAGTTAAGCGTCCACTAACGTGTTTAGCAATCAGTTGTTCAGTGTACTTCTCTGCATTTTTATTAGTTTCTGTATCTTTGCTTTTATGTAGTAACATATCATAACGCACTCCACTACCAATAAAAATCTTTTTTACCCCATCCACTTGTTCTACTTTTTGATAGATATCTAATAATGGTCCATGATTGGTGTTTAGGTTAGGGCATATTTTAGGATGCAGACAAGAAGGACGTTTACATTTTTTGCAAACCTCTTCGTTTACCCCTTTCATCTGATACATATTTGCTGATGGACCCCCCAAATCGCTTATGTTTCCTTTGAAGTCAGGCTGTTGCACGAGAAGTTTCGCTTCTTTGATGATATTCTGTGGCGAACGACTCACAATAAACTTTCCTTGATGTGCCGATATAGTACAGAAAGCACAACCTCCAAAACAACCCCTATGAAGATTGATAGAGAATTTAATCATCTCATAGGCCGGAATCTGTTTGTTTTTGTATTTGGGGTGTGGTAAACGAGTATATGGCAAATCAAAAGAGTAATCTAACTCCTCTGTCGTCATAACAGGATAAGGAGGATTAACTATGATTAAAGAGTCTTCAGTCTGTTGTATTATGCGTGAAGCCTGATACTTATTGCTTTCTTCTTCAATATGCTTGAAGTTGGCAGCATGTTTTTTCTTGTCCTTCAAACATTCTTCGAAGCTGTATAAATGAATGTCTCCATCAATGGGTGTGGTTTGTTGTGCTCTATATACTGTTTGAGGCAGATGACTAGGAGTCATATTAGATGTACAATAGAGATGACCTGAAGATTGAAGTGCCTTTTGAAAATGGTTAGCTAAATCAATAATGGGTTTTTCTCCCATACCGTAGATTAACAAATCTGCTTTGCTATCAAAGAGGATACTTCTTTTTAATTTGTCTTGCCAATAATCATAGTGAGCCAAACGACGCATACTGGCTTCAATACCACCTAAGATAACAGGAGTATCAGGAAATAGATCTTTTAATATCTGAGTATAGACTAGAGTGGGGTATTCCGGACGCATATCAATACGACCTTCAGCAGTATATGCATCTTCACTTCGTAATCTTTTGTTGGCGGTGTACTTGTTTACCATGGAGTCCATAGCACCTGCACTAACACCAAAGAAAAGACGAGGACGCCCCAATTTCTTAAAGTCTCTTAGGTCATCTCTCCAATTGGGTTGAGGTACAATGGCCACTTTTAAGCCTTCAGCCTCAAGTATCCTTCCAATTACGGCTCCACCAAATGAAGGGTGATCAACATAATCATCTCCATTAAATAAAATTACATCTAATTCATCCCATCCTCTAAGTTTGACCTCTTTCTTTGTGGTAGGGAGCCAATCCGTTAGGTCGTATCTTTTCATTTCACAAAGATAGTGATAAATTTATTTAGGTTGTGTTTCAGATGTTAACAGAGATATTACTCTTGTTTTTGAATTTGTATACGCATTTCAGTACCGGTATAGATCTCTCTAAATCCAATACCTCTTTCTGACAGGTAGTCTTTTAGGTAATTGAAATCCATATTCGATTCAAAGACGATCTCAATTTTTTCTCCTTCAGAAGCTTTGAAATAGGCTTCTAATGCAATTATTATTGGATGGATAAGTTCCTCTTTGCGTGTATCTACAATTTTCATTCTTCTATGGCTTCTTCTGTATCTTTTGCTATCTCTGAAACAGCTAGGATGTTTTGGTTATATAACTTCATGAGTTCTTGAAGACCAAAAGCTTTCATTTTTTTGTGATAAATCACATCAATGCATAAATCGAGAAGTGGCTTACTGTCTTCTTTCTGATGAGCAATGAGCGAACGTATATTTAATTTTAATTTATTTAGAACATCTTCAGTAACTAAACCGTTACTATCAACTAAATGATTGAATAAACCATACTCTTCAATGGTTTTTAGGTGTTCTTCAGAAACTTTGATTGATCGAGTTCCACTAGGGTTGGCTTGTATTGTAAACATGTCTTTCAATATTGCGGTTATATAACAAAGATAACAGAATAAAAATTTAAAAGTAAAGAAGCGATGAATTTTTTCATCGCTTCTAAAACATGTATTTTGATTTTACTATTTGGCGTAACTTACAGCACGTGTTTCACGTATAACTGTGATTTTTACCTGTCCCGGATAAGTTAAATCATCTTGTATTTTTTGAGCTATTTCATTGGATAAACTTTCTGTTGCTCTATCGTCAATACTATCAGCTCCAACAATTACACGTAATTCACGTCCGGCTTGGATTGCATAAGTTTTTACTACTCCGGGGTAAGATAATGCCAACTGTTCTAAGTCGTTTAATCGCTTAATGTAAGCTTCAACAATTTCACGACGAGCACCTGGTCTGGCTCCCGAAATAGCATCACATACTTGTACAATAGGTGCTAATAAACTCTTCATCTCAACCTCATCGTGATGAGCGCCAATGGCATTGCAAATTTCAGCTTTTTCTTTGAATTTCTCTGCAATTTTCATTCCGAGTAATGCGTGTGGTAATTCAGGTTCTTCATCGGGTACCTTACCAATGTCGTGTAACAGACCTGCACGTTTAGCCAACTTAGGATTCAATCCTAGCTCAGAGGCCATAACTGCACATAGGTTTGCAGTTTCACGTGAGTGTTGCAATAAGTTTTGTCCGTAGGAAGAACGGTATTTCATTTTTCCTACAATACGAATCAATTCAGGGTGCAAACCATGAATACCTAAATCAATGGTTGTGCGTTTACCTGTTTCAATAATTTCTTCTTCTATTTGCTTTTTAACCTTGGCTACCACCTCTTCGATGCGAGCAGGGTGTATTCTGCCATCTAATACTAATTGGTGAAGAGCTAATCTGGCAATTTCTCTACGTACCGGGTCAAAAGCCGATAGAACAATGGCTTCAGGAGTGTCATCTACAATGATTTCTACACCAGTAGCTGCTTCTAAAGCACGAATGTTTCTTCCTTCACGGCCAATAATTCGTCCTTTTATTTCATCCGACTCAATATGGAATACGGTAACCGAGTTTTCAATTGCAGTCTCAGTAGCCACACGTTGTATGGATTGAACCACAATGCGTTTAGCTTCTTTGTTTGCTGTCATCTTGGCATCATCAATAATATCGTTGATGTACGATTGAGCTTGTGATTTAGCCTCTTCTTTAAGGGTTTCAACCAAATGGTCTTTAGCTTCAACGGCTGATAATCCGGAAAGATCTTCCAATTTCTTTACGTGTTGATTTTGTAAATCATCTAGCTCAGTTTGTTTCTGGTCAATGATAACTAGTTGTTTCTCCAGATTACTTTTTATCGCTTCTACCTCTGTATTCTTTCTTTTAGCCTCTTCGTGTCTGCGATTGATGGCTATTTCACGTTGTTTCAACTTGTTTTCCGCTTGTTGAATCTTTTTGTTACGTATGGCGACTTCTTTTTCGAGTTCAGATTTCTTGTTTAGAAACTTTTCCTTTACTTCAAGAAGTTTAGTTTGTTTTACTACCTCAGCTTCAGTTTCAGCTTCGGAAAGTATTGCATTATATTTAGATTTAGCCACATATCTAAATATAATATAGGCTAAAGCTCCACCTACAATGAAGCTAATCAAGCCTGCTACTATTGTTCCAGTCATATGTTTTTATACTTTAAGTTAAATACAAAAAACGCACTGCTTAGGTTTAATCCTCTACGGATTATACTAACAGTGCGTGATTTCTTATCTCTAATAAAATAAATAAAGAAATAGATGCTCTTATTAAAGATTCTTTTCTACAAGAGCATTTAGTTCTTCTATCTTGTCTATATAAGGTTTCGTGTCATTTTTGTTTTCCAGTTCTAAAACTTCCAGAGAAAAGTGATAGGCTACCATTGGCATCATTTTTTCTAAAGGTAAATTACTGTAATGACTTTTATATAAATTCAATCTTTTATTAACTCTACGAGCAGCTTCACGTACTTTTTCTTCATCTTTCCTTAAGATGGTCAGAGGAAAGTAAGACTCACCTAACTCGAGGTTTATTTTTATTTTATCGTTCATACATCAAAAATGTTTTACTATAACTCTCTACCCATTCAGTAGAGTGATGCATTTATCGACTTCACGCACTAAGTAAGACAATCTGGACTTGGTTTCAGTAATATCCTTATCATAAAGACTAATTGTCTTAGCTGTCTTTAAATGGGTGTAACTTTGTTGTACATTCTTTAATTTTTCTGCCAACTCGTTTTTTTCTTCCCTTTCAATTTCAAGAAGAATATTCAACTCCTCCAACTCTTCCTTAAGCTTGTTGTACTGTTGGATTAGGCGTCGCAATCGTGCTTCAAAATTGCTGATTAATTCTTTTTCTTTCTCTGTCATTGCTACACCACCATTAATATACAAAAATACGATTTAGTTGCATATAACAAAAACTTTTATATGAATTTATACAAATGAAAAAAAATAAAAAAAAGAAAGACAAATCTTAATATTTTCACCTTTTTGTTACTTTAATACGCCTAATCAAAGAAAATGTGCTAAATTCTCTTCCATAATTTCTTTCACAAGCTAGGTTTGTAAAGAAAAAAAGATGTAAGTTTGTTTTATACTCTTCTATTTGTGTTTTCCGAAGAGCGTTACATTAAACTAATAAATAAATATGAAAATTGGATTATTTATCCCTTGCTATGTAAATGCCATATTTCCCAATGTTGGTATAGCTTCTTACCAATTACTTAAAAAGTTAGGTTTAGATGTTGATTATCCTTTGGATCAAACTTGTTGTGGTCAACCCATGGCAAATGCCGGTTTTGAAGATGAAGCCAAAGGATTAGCCGAACGATTTGAAAGACAATTTACCGCTTACGATTACATTGTTGGGCCTTCGGCAAGTTGTGTCTCTTTTGTGAAAGAAAACTATCCACGTATTCTAAAGAAAGAGAAACACTTATGTGAAAGTATAGGTAAAATTTATGACATCTGTGAGTTTATTCATGATGTGGTAAAACCTCAAACAATGAATGCTTTTTTCCCTCACAAAGTGAGTATCCACAATAGTTGTCACGGAGTAAGAGAGCTTTTTTTATCTACTCCAAGTGAAATGAATATTCCTTATAATAATAAGTTGAGAAATTTATTAAACTTAGTGAAAGGTATTGAAGTATTAGAGCCTAGTCGTATTGATGAGTGTTGTGGTTTTGGAGGTATGTTTGCCGTTGAAGAACCCGCTGTATCTGTAGCTATGGGACGTGATAAAGTTAAAGATCATATGGATACGGGTGCTGCGTATATAACAGGAGCTGACAGCTCTTGTATGATGCATATGAAAGGAGTAATCGAAAGAGAGCATTGGCCTATACAATTGATTCATATTGTTGAAATCTTAAATTCAGAAGCATGAGTACCTCACATTCAAGAGCTGCAGAGAAATTCTTAAAGAACAGAAAGCAAGCCGATTGGCATAATGAAACGCTTTGGATTGTACGTTCTAAGCGCGATCGTTTAAGTAAGCAAGTGCCTGAGTGGGAAGAGTTAAGAAATAAAGCTCAGGCTATCAAATTATATTCCAGTAGTCATTGGGGTGAATTATTAACCCAATTTGAGAAAAATGCTACAGCAAATGGAGCGGTAGTTCATTGGGCAAAGGATGCTCAAGAATATCGGGAAATTGTTTATCGCCTTTTAAGTGAACGGAAAGTTAAGAAATTCGTTAAGAGTAAATCTATGCTTTCTGAAGAGTGTGAATTAGATCCATACTTAATTGAGAGAGGTATTGAAACAGTGGAAACAGACCTTGGAGAGTGTATTTTACAATTGATGCAGTTGCCTCCTAGCCACATTGTTTTGCCCGCTATTCACATCAAAAGAGAACAAGTAGGGGAGTTGTTCGAAGAGAAATTGCATACTGAGAAAGGTAATTTTGATCCGACTTATCTTACCCATCAAGCACGTAAATATCTACGTGAAATATTTTTAACTGCAGATGCTTCAATGACAGGTGGTAATTTTGCAGTAGCATCTACAGGAGAGGTCGTGGTTTGTACGAATGAAGGTAATGCAGATATGGGAACTTCGGCTACTAACCTACACATAGCTGCTTTTGGTTTGGATAAAATAGTTCCTGATCGTTCTTCTCTAGGTGTTTTTACTCGTCTGTTGGCTCGTTCTGCCACAGGACAACCCATTACTAGTTATACTTCTCATTATGGAAAACCTAAAAAAGGAGGAGAATTTCATATCATTATTGTAGATAATGGTAGATCAGATATTTTGGCAGATACAGAACATCGTAAAGTCTTAAACTGCATTCGCTGTGGAGCTTGTATGAATACTTGTCCTGTTTATCGTAGAAGTGGAGGCTATTCATATTCTTACTTTATACCTGGTCCCATTGGTATTAATTTAGGAATGACTAAATCACCTAAAAAATATGCAGGAAATCTTTCGGCATGTTCATTGTGCCTCTCTTGTTCCATGGTTTGTCCTGCAAAAGTAGATTTAGGAGAACAGATTTATAAGTGGAGACAGAAACTTGATGGACTAGGGGAAAGTAGTGCACAGAAGAAAATGCTATCCAAAGGAATGAAACTGTTGATGACTAACCCTTCATTGTTTTATGCAGCATTGTGGGCTGCACCAATGGTTAACAAAATGCCTCGTTTCATGGTCTACAATAAATTAAATGCTTGGGGAGAAGGAAGAGAATTACCACATTTTGCTTCTGAGTCGTTTAATACACTATGGAAAAAGAATAAAGTACAAGAAAAAAAGAAAGACAATGAGTAGTAAAGATTATATTCTCAATAAGATAAAACAGAACACCAAAGAAGTATTTGAAAAACCCAGCTTAGAAGATATACCTATTACTGTGTTTGAAGATGTGGTAAAGCAATTCAAACAAAGTCTTTCAGATGTAGGAGGAGAACTCTATGAAGTGGAAGCTGACGAAACGTTGGATTTAGAAAAGGTGATTCAACAATTTTTTCCTGAAGCCAAAACCATTGCTTCTACTTTACCTGATGTTTCTTGTGCTAACTTAAATCCTGATGAGGTAGAATTACCCAAAGAATTAAATGGGATAGATGTAGCTGTTTTAAAAACCAATTTGGGAGTAGCTGAAAATGCAGCAGTTTGGTTTTCGCAAGATATGAAGCATCGAATTCTCTATTTTATACCTGAAGCCCTCATTATTTTGTTGGATAAACAACAGATTGTTCATACGATGCATCATGCTTATGCTGAGTTAGAAAAACAAGAACGGGCTGAGTTTGGTGTTTTTATTTCCGGCCCATCTAAAACGGCTGATATTGAGCAAGCATTAGTTATGGGTGCTCATGGTGCTCGTAGAGTTTTAGTGGTATTGAAATAAAAGAAGACTTATATTAAAGGTTTTATATACAAAGAGGTTGCTTTTGATTCGTTAAAACAACCTCTTTGTATTTTCAGGGTATAGTGAAAATAACGAGAAATAAGACCGAGTAATTGAATAATGATTTATTAAGTCTTTACATTCCTTAGTTCGTTTGTTTTTAATATTCAAGCATCTTAGTCAAAGTAGTCGTTTGTTGGGTGTTATGTAATAAAAGAGTCTCAAAAATGCTTATTCTTTCTTCTCTTTTGAAAGCCTTCTTTCAAGTCTTGTGACCGAGGTGTTAATCGGTCCTAGACCGACGGGTCTTCGGTCTAGGACTGAAGGGTGCTTGGTCTAGGACCGACACCCTTTGGGTCTTAGTGGGAAGAATAAGAGAGTGGGAAATCTCAGAATTAAAGTGTTCTAGATTCAGTATTATTTATTGAATTCACCTAAGTAGTTTTATGAGGGACATTCAGTAATTAAATAATTAATCCCAACTAACTCTTAGTGAGTTAGTTG
>CAZGUI010000022.1:0-37264 GCA_964528875.1 uncultured Bacteroides sp.
GCATTAGCCTTCCAAGCTGAGGGTCGCGGGTTTGAGCCCCGTCTTCCGCTCTACATAAAAGAGGCAATTACTAAATAGTAATTGCCTCTTTTACTTTTTAAACACATAGAATCAACACGCTTAAAATTCTTGTTCCAAAAACTACTACAACTTACTTTTTATGTGTATTTTCAAGCAGAATAATACAAGAAATGGAACACAATAAAAAGAACTACTACCGATTACTTATTATTGTCTGTTTAGCCTCAGGGTTAGTTCCCTTCATGGGCTCATCCTTAAACTTGGCTCTACCTTTTATTAATAAAGAGTTAGGACTTACATCTGTAACTGCCAGCTGGTTGCAAACTATCTACTTATTATCTACTGCCATTTTTCAAATTCCATCGGCACGAATCGCAGATATTATTGGAAGAAAAAAGATCTTTTTAACGGGTATTCTACTTTTCAGTATCTCTGCCTTTCTATCGGCATTTGCCAGCTCGGGTGAACTACTTATTTTCTACCGTTTTCTCATGGGTATGGGAAGCGCTATGGCTTTTAGCACTACCATTGCCATACTAATTGCTAAAACACCTGCCAATATGCGTGGAAAAGCTTTAGGCATTAATACCGCTGCTGTTTACTTCTCCTTTGCAGCTGCTCCAATTATAGGTGGGGCATTAACACAAAATTTAGGTTGGAAAAGCATTTTTATTACCTCGGGATTCATTAGTTTAATTACATTTATTGGAGGGTGTTTTTATATTCAGGAGAATTGGAAATCAGAAGAAGACACCTCGTTTGATTATTGGGGAGCTCTTTTATATGCCCTAGGTTTATCTATTTTAATTTATGGTTTTTCCATATTGCCCCAATTCTTTGGTTTTTTACTCACTTTCTCTGGAGCTTTTCTTTTGTTCTTTTTCGGATATTTTGAAAAGAAACAATCTACACCTATGTTCAATATTCAATTATTTTTAGAGAACAGGGTGTTAAGAATGTCTTTGCTTTCTGCCTTAATTAACTACTCCTCCACCTATGCCATATCATTTATGTTGAGCATCTATTTGCAATATATCAGAGGGCTGACTCCACAAGAAGCAGGGCTCATACTTGTAGCTCAGCCCATAATTATGGCTTTCTCAACAATAAAAGCAGGTAGCATGTCAGACAGGAAATCACCGACTCTTCTAGCTACCCTGGGTATGTTTATCGTAGCTCTTGGTCTGATGGGATTAGCTTTTATTAATGAATCAACTCCTTATGCAGTCATCGTAATAACTCTTTTATTCCTTGGTCTTGGTTTTGGTTTGTTTTCATCTCCCAATACAAACATCATTATGGGTGCTGTTACGAACAAAGATTACAGTGGAGCTTCAGCAAGTATGGGAACAATGCGCCTGACCGGGCAGGCCTTTAGCATGGGACTAGCCATGATGGCTTTTTCCCTCACCATAGGCAACACAACTTTTGAATCAGCAGATAGTAGTAGCTTGGTCTTAGCAACTCGGATTACATTTTTTGTCAGTTCTATACTTTGTTTTATTGGGGTTTATACTTCTTCTATTAGAAAAAAACAACACATCAAACTTTAATACACTTATCATAGAATGATTAATCCACACAAAGAAAATAGAGAACAAACAAAATACTGGTTAGATTGGGCCATTGAATTACAGGCACTAGCTCAAAATGGGTTAACTTTCAGTAAAGACCCTTTCGATATTGAACGATATAAAAGAATCAGAGACCTCTCAGCTGAAATTATCAGCAAGCAAAGTGATTTATCTTTTGATAAAGTAAAAGGATTATTTTGTAGTGAAGAAGGTTATCAAACTCCTAAGATTGAAACACGTGCTGCCATTTTTGAGGATGATAAAATATTGATGGTAAAGGAAAAGGATGAACTTTGGTCTCTACCCGGGGGATGGATTGATGTTAACCAAACTATAAAAACAAACACCATAAAGGAGGTAAAAGAGGAGGCCGGACTGGATGTAAAGGCTGTGCGTATCATTTCCCTGTTAGATAGAAATAAGTACAACTCCCCTATTTATGCCTATAATGTATGTAAGGTATTTGTCCTCTGTGAAAAAATAGGAGGATCTTTTCAACCCAATATTGAGACTTCGGAAAGTCATTATTTTGCTTTAGATGAATTACCACCTCTTGCTATAGATAAGAATACAGAGGAACAAATTGCTCTTTGCTTTAAAGCTAATAAAGAGGAAAACTGGGTAGTTTATTTTGATTAAATAATGATAGAACAACTATAAAAAAAGACTTTAATTAACTCGAACAAATCGAACTATTTTTCACTCAAATTCAACAAAAAAAGAAGATGCTTCAGAGGTCTTCAAACAGTCGTTTTTGAAAAAGCTCATCGGTCTAGGACCGAAGGGCTGTCGGTCTAGGACTGAAGGGTGCTCGGTCTAGGACCGAGGCAGGTTGGGTCTAAGGGGCAATATAACAAAAGGTATAAAGTCACAATTTTCTCTTCATTGAACAAACAAAAAAAAGGATATTTCTTTTGTGGAAACATCCTTTTCTGTTAGTCTGAATAATGCGTTAACGCATAGTTATCATAGTAGCTCCAAAGCCATACTCTTTAAATGAAGCATCTTGAACCACTACACGTTTGTACTTTTTCTTTAATTCATCTGCAATGGCTTTACGTAACACACCATCCCCTTTACCATGAATAAAGACAATTCGTTGTCCTATCTTATGCTTGTACTCATTCATCACAGCATTAAACTCTTGCAATTGATATTCCAGGATATCTTTATTACTCATTCCTTGAGTAGTTTCCAACAGTTCATGAATGTGCAAATCCACCTCTATAATACTGTTTTTTTCTTTGCGCTTTTCTTTTTTAGGAGAATGAGTTAAATCAACACTTTTGGGTTTAATTATAGCTTCTTCCAAAGAGTGAGGATTCACAGTAAAAGGTTGATAAGGCCTATCATCTTTTACTACTTCATAAAGCAAGGCCGGATCAGAAAAGAACTCTGTATCTTTAAATAAATGAAGTTTATAGAACTTCACAATATCAATTTTCATCTCTACAGATATCGCATTTTTCAACTCATACCCCCTATTGTTTTTGAAAGGAATAAGTTGAAGAGCAACGAACTCAATATCGTTTAGCCTTAGCTTATCAAAACTCTCTATTAGTAACTTAGAATTGGGTTCTAATAGTCCGTGACTGCGTAATTGCCACTCTCCATCATGTTCACTTTGATAAGTATAGTACATATAATAGTTACTATCATTAATTAAATAACTATCAAAGTCTGTTGATTGTAATTGTCTGCTATTTTCCGGAACAAAACCTAAATATACATTTAAGTTATCCCTCCCTCTTTCTTCAAAGACAGGCTCATCCAAAACTTTACGACCAATTTTCAACTCATCTTCAACCTTAGTTTCTACTGTTGGCTGCTTTTTCTCTATGTTGTAGGCATCTGTTACAATAACCACCAAATTTGTTAAAGGAACGGGAAAATCGAAACCATTCTCATCTTCTACCCAAGCTGTCTGTTTGTCTTTAAATCCGGTGATTACACCACCTCCCACATCGTTTAGAAAACGAACTTTATCTCCTATTTTCATATCTATGATTTTAATATCTCCTAGAATTCTAGAAACTCATCTTTTAATTCAGCAAATATCGCTATTTTTGCCCTAGAAAAGAAGTGTATAGATGGAAAATAGAACCCAACAAATTCAAATAAAAAATTACAACTACCCTCTTCCCGATGAACGAATAGCCAAATTTCCACTTCAGGAGAGAGATGAATCTAAACTTTTAATTTACGATCAAGGTAAAATTAGTCAAGACATTTTCTACAACTTATCCGATTATTTACCGAAAGATCATCTATTGATTTTCAATAATACGCGTGTCATCCAAGCTCGCATACGCTTACAAAAAGAGACAGGTGCTAACATTGAAATCTTTTGTTTGGAACCTGCACAACCCGTAGACTACAACTTAAATTTCCAAGAGACTGAACACTCAGCATGGTACTGCATGATTGGCAATCTAAAAAAATGGAAAGAAGGAGAACTCAAACAGACAATAACCCTAAATAACTCATCGGTTACGTTATATGCAACAAGAGGAGAGGCACACGAAACAGGACATCGTGTGGATTTTCATTGGGATAATCCCTCTTTCACATTTGCGGATATACTTGAGGCTTTTGGTGAACTGCCTATTCCTCCATACCTAAATAGAAAAACAGTAGAAAAAGACAAAATGACTTATCAAACCGTTTATTCTAAGATAGAGGGATCAGTGGCTGCACCTACTGCCGGTCTACATTTTACTCCTCGTGTGTTCAATAAATTCAAAGAGTTAAACATAGATTATGATGAAGTAACCCTACATGTAGGAGCCGGAACATTTAAGCCTGTAAAAAGTGAGGAGATTGGTAATCATGAAATGCATACTGAATACTTTTCAGTAAAAAAAGAGACTATTCAGAAGCTCATTGCATTTGATGCAAAAGTAATCGCTGTAGGAACAACTTCTGTTCGCACTTTAGAAAGTCTTTATTTTATAGGTGTTTATCTAGAAGAGCACCCAAATGCTAATGAAGATGAATTAGCAGTTAAACAATGGCAACCTTATACTGGTGAGTCTTCTTTAAGTCCCATGAATGCTCTAAATAACATCTTAAACTATCTGGAACAACATAACTTGGATAGACTGAACACACATACACGCATCATCATTGCTCCAGGTTATGAATATAAATTGGTAAAAGCTATGGTAACAAACTTCCATCAGCCACAAAGTACATTGTTATTATTAGTTTCAGCTTTTGTCAAAGAGAATCATTGGAAAGACATTTATAGCTATGCATTAAGTCACGATTTTCGCTTTCTAAGTTATGGAGACTCATCATTACTCATCCCTTAAAACGAAGAGTAATTCGGTAAATGTCTCTTCGCTTTCAACATGTGATAAAAAATAAAAAAACCACATTTAATAAATGTGGTTTTTTTATCAGTGTGTGCTATATCTTAAAATTAAATAGTCTCTTTAATTACTTGGATTACTTCATCTGCTATTTGATCCGCTTCTTCTTTAGTATGAGCTTCACTATACACACGAATAATAGGCTCTGTGTTACTTTTGCGAAGATGCACCCACTTATCTGCAAAGTCAATCTTCACTCCATCAATAGTGTTTATCTCTTCTTGAGCATATTTTTGTTGTACTTCTTTCAGTAAAGCATCAATATCAATGCCCGGAGTTAAATCAATACGTTTCTTAGCCATAAAGTAAACAGGATAAGTAGCTCTCAACTCACTCACCGTCTTTTTCTCGTGAGCTAAATGAGAAAGAAACAAAGCGATACCTACCAAAGCATCTCTTCCGTAGTGGCTAGCAGGATATATCACTCCTCCATTACCTTCACCTCCAATAACTGCATCAGTCTCTTTCATTTTTGTTACTACATTCACTTCACCAACAGCTGCAGCGTTATATTCCATACCATAACCACGAGTAACATCACGCAAAGCACGTGTAGAACTTAAGTTAGATACTGTATTCCCCGGTGTGTGTTTCAAAACATAATCTGCAACAGTTACCAAAGTGTACTCTTCACCGTACATTTTTCCGTTTTCAGCAATAATAGCAAGTCTATCTACATCCGGATCTACAACAAAGGCAACATCTAGATCACCTTCTTTCATCAACTTCATGATGTCACCTAAATTCTCTTCTAAAGGCTCAGGATTATGAGCAAAATCACCTGTAACATCATTATGTAGCTTTTCAATTCTTTCAACACCCAATTCTTTCAACAAATCGGGTAAAATTAATCCTCCAACTGAATTTACACTATCAATAGCAACCTTAAATTTAGCTTCTTTAATAGCCTCAACATCAACTAAATCTAAAGCCAATACACTATCAATGTGTTGTTTGTTATATGTTAGATCTTTTTTATATCCTCCAATCTCATCCACAGAAACATAATCAAAATCCTCTGCCTCAGCTAACTTAAGAATTGATTCTCCTTGTTGTGCATCTAGAAACTCACCTTGACCATTGAGTAGTTTTAATGCATTCCATTGTCTTGGATTATGAGAAGCAGTTATTATGATTCCTCCTGCAGCATCCTCTTTTTGTACGGCTACTTCGGTAGTAGGTGTGGAAGCTAAATCAATATCAATAACATCCCAGCCTAATCCCATTAAAGCACCAACAACTAAATTATTCACCATCTCACCCGATATACGAGCATCGCGACCTACAATTATTTTATTATTTTTTATGGGTTGAGAACGTCTCATATAAGTCCCATAGGCAGATGTAAATTTAACGATATCTAAAGGGGTTAAGGCATCACCTACCTGCCCACCAATAGTACCTCGGATACCCGAGATTGATTTTATGAGTGTCATTTAATTATGTTTAAGTTGTTCTATCGTTTCTTTTCCAGAGTTATCTTGCGCATATCATAATAGTAAGGATATACATTTTGAACGGCTAATGAATGCCCCATTTTAGAAGGAACAATTAGCTGGATATGAGCTCCATCACGGATATATTTTAAGGGCAACAACCATCCTGCAGGCACTAAAGTAGAATAGTTAGAGACCATATTTGATCCAACCCCCATTTCACCAGTTATAAATCGACCATAAAGAGTAGTTCCTGATTGTTCAAAACGGAACATATCCGGATAACTATTCAGAGCTTCAATTGGATTTTTATAATTAGAAGCCCCAGTTATTTCCCCTTTCATTATATCATACTCTGTAAAACGCACAACCACATTTTGTCCGGACGTTATAGTATCTTCAAGATTTTCAGAACCTCTATTTACAATATTCAAGTATATACCATCGGACAACATAACAAAAGTATTTTCTCCTGTAATCGTATCTTTCTCGAATTCTTCTTGACTGATTGTTTTATAACCTTTAGCACTTATAAATTTCTGGATTGCTTTTTTTTCATCAGCCAATCGCTCTGCATAAGTTTTTGTATTATCACATGCAAAGAAGATTGCTAAAACGAATAAAGAACAAAAGAATAATATTCCTTTTCTCATATTTTTCATTAATAAAAATAACTACACTACAAATATATTTTTTTAATATAATACCTTTCTCTAAAAACACAAATAGTTCTACTATTTTAACCTTACATACTGATTTTTAACCTTATTGAAGCAACTCAGCGTAAGTCTGTAAAGCCTTCTCATACACTTGGATAGCTTCTTCCATAGTCCCATCAAATTCCCCTCCTGATGCATTCAAATGGCCCCCCCCATTAAAGTATTCAGCTGCCATTTTATTACACGGAAAACTACCCTGTGAACGAAGAGAAACTTTAATTAATCCTTGCTCCTTATTCTCCACAAAAAAGCAAGAGAGAATAACCCCCTCAATGGCCAAAGGTATATTCACAAACCCTTCACTATCACCTTTTATAAAGTTATATTCTGCTTTTTCTTTCTCAGTAAGTGTCATCAATGAAGCATGATAATCAGGAAAAATCCGAATCTGACTTATTAGATGTCCTTGCAATTTCATTCTATCTCCAGAGTAGGTGTTATACACTCTTCTATAAATAGCATCTTTATCAATACCTTTCTTAATTAAATTATAGATTATGGTATATATCTCTTCTTGATTAGAATTATAAGTAAAGTTTCCTGTATCTGTCATCATTCCGGTATAGATGCATTCAGCTGCTTCACGAGAGATTTCTCCAAAATATCCCATAGCACAAATCAAACGAAAGACCAATTCTGAAGTAGAAGATATATATGGGTATGACATTATGATTCTACAAAAGTCCTCAGGATAAGGATGATGATCTACCAAAATTTTACGGGCTGGCGTATTCAATAAGACGTCCTTCATCTCATTACCTACTCTACTAGGCGTATTAAAATCCAGACAAACAAGTATATCTGCGCTATTGATCAATGCATCGCATTTCTCTTTATCTCTCTCATAGATCAACACTCCTTCACTTCCAGGCATCCATTTCAAAAAAACAGGGTAGTCATTGGGCATAACTACATGAACCTCCTTTTTCTGACTGGTTAAGAAGTGATACAGCCCCAAAGCAGAGCCTATAGCATCACCATCGGGTGAAAAATGAGAAACTAAAACTATTTTCTCCGAACGATCAAACCAACGAACAAAATGATCTACTTTTGAAGACTCTATAACTTTTTTAAGCATTCTCCTGTTTTTATCTTTATATTTTAAGAATAGGCAAAAATACAAAAATCTTTATATTATCATAGGGTAATGCTATAGGAACCTTTCTTAAATAGTGCAATACATGGAATTCTTTTCTCGTTACAGTCTAATTGAAGTGATTGTTGAAGATAAAGAGGAAGACTCGCATCCAAAATTATTTCAGAAGGATTGAAAAAAATAAGAACAGAGGACAAATTTCCTTTATAGCCTTTGCAAATATATACTAGATCCACCTTTAAGGGCTTTGGAACTGCCTCTTTACTACAGAAAGTAGTATCTAAAATAGCCACCTTATAGTTATGAAAAACAAGAAGAGGTTTAGAGAAGAAAATATTGGGGTGTTTTTCTGAGTTTGCTAACTTTTGAGGGTGTAAGCGATAATGATTCCAAAATCGTTCCATGGTTTGAGACAACTTTCGTGTTTTATCCTTCTCGTTTATGACAGCCAAATAACTCTCGCTATTCTTCTCAACACAATGAACAACAGGACATCCTGAAACATTATAAAATAAAAGAGCATTCTTTATTTGTGCCTTATACAGATTTAAACTACTTATGACTAAAAACAGGCCTAAACTTGACAAAAAGAGGGTCATAGTTCTAACCGATGGTTTATAAAAAAATAAAGTAAGCAGAATAAGGATTACAAACAGAATAAATACTTCCGTTTCATCAATCCAAAGATGGTTAATAGTTGAATGGGGCAATTGCTCTATGTTCTTCACAATACTGAGCAGCAAGGTTAACATCTGTTTCAGTACAAAAACCAGAAAGGAGTTTACTATAGGTATAAAACTGGTCAGTAAGGCAATAAAGGAAACAGGGATAACGACTGTAATCAAAGGTATAATCAGCAAGTTACCTAGCAAAAAATAGAGAGGAATAGTGGAGAAATAGTAAATGACTAGAGGAAGTACCCCTATTTGTGCAACAAATGACACAGAGCAAGTATTCCATACATAGTTTGCTATTGTTGAACGAAAAGAGAATCGATATTTAATTACAGGATATATGATTAAAATGGAAGCTACTGCCACAAAAGAAAGTTGAAACCCTACGCTGAACAACCACAACGGATGGTAAAGTAACATAATTAAAGCAGTTACACAGAGCATTTGTAGGGAATCCCGCTTTCTATGCCCTAAAGAAGAAAAGATAAATAAAGAGAACATCATTACTGCTCGAGTGACAGAGGGTGAACTTCCCACAATAAAAGAGAATAGCCACAGAATACTAACTAAAAGAATTTTTCCTACTGTTTCCAGCTTTTGATTCTTCTGATAGACACGCTTCAATAGGAAGTTAAAGAACATACATATAAATCCTACGTGAAGCCCGGATAAAGCCAGAATATGACTTACTCCTGCTGCAGAAAAAGCATTTAGCACCTCTTCGTCTAAATCATTCTTATAACCTATAGTTAATGCTGAAAGTACAGATAAAGATTCACCTTCAAGATTCCATTTTTTATATAACTTCACAACCTTCTCTTGACAATATAGACTCCAATGCTTAAAGCTGCGTTTGGAGTCAAGAGAATTATTTAACTTCTTCCAGTTTTCTTTAGCTACATATCCTGTTCCGGCATATCCGTTACAAAGCAAATAGCTACCATAATCAAAGGCTTCATAATTTAATCCTCCTAAAGGACGTTGGATTTTTGAATAAATCAAAAGTTCATCGTCACACTTGAGTTTAGATACTAAAGAATCTTTTTCGAAGTAAAGCCGGAGGAGACTCTTTTCCTTTAATTCAAAACCGACAGAGTCTACTCGATTAATCAGTTCAGCATCTATCGCATAAGAGTTAGGATGATTAGAAACAGCACTCACTAATCGAACTTTATAGAAAGAGGCCTGAGAAGAGAAATAACACTGTGTTTTTTCTAAAGAAATAAGAGCTAGAGCACCTCCCAGGCTAATAAAGAAAAGAACCAGAAACATCCCATAAATCCAACGTATAACATAACATTGAATGCAGTATGCGATAAACATCAATAAAAGAAAAATAAGACAAAGTAAGAGTACAGAGTAAGAAGTAAGAATCCACTCTGAAAAGAAAATCTTCTTACCTCCAAAGACACCAATACCAAGCGATATAAGGGGAAGAAGTAAGGGATATCGCTGAATCAACGAAGATATCCCCATTCCAAAACAGGTTTAGAGATTTTTCATCTCGCTAATCATCTGAGAAGGATTGGGCGCAGAAAAAATGGCACTCCCGGCTACAAGAATATCGGCTCCAGCCTTTACCATTTCGGCACCTGTTTCCAGATTAATACCTCCATCAACCTCAATTAAAGCCTTTGAGCCTGTCTGAATGATTAACTCCTTTAACTCTTTGACGCGTTGCAAAGAGTGAGGAATAAATGCTTGTCCTCCAAATCCGGGGTTTACACTCATCACCAAAACTAAATCTAAATCGGGTAAAATATCTTTCAATAGAGAGATAGGAGTAGAAGGATTAATAGCAACACCCGGAAGCATTCCGGCTTCTCGTATCTGTTGAACTACCCGGTGCAAATGGATACAAGCCTCATAATGTACCGTCATATATTTTACCCCTATTTCTTGAAGCTCTTTTATGAATTTAGCCGGTTCTACAATCATTAAATGTACATCCAATGGTTTCTCACTGTATTTTTTAATATGTTTGATCACAGGAAAACCAAACGAGATATTAGGGACAAACACTCCATCCATAACGTCTATATGTGCTAAATCACATTCACTTTCATTCATCATTTCCAGATCTCGGGCTAAATAGCCAAAATCGGCAGATAACAATGAGGGAGAGATTAACGGTTTCATATCCTTACTTTTTGTGTTTTATATACTATTATTCAGTTAACATATAAAAATCATTCGACATATCATAGCCTCTTAACAATTCATCCACTTTCAAGCGTTTTTTTCCGGGCAATTGCAACTCTTTTATAGCAATAAATCCGTCAACTACAGCTACATGCATATACTCTTTCCCATCGGTTAAGATAGTTCCAATTTTATGACTATGATCTTTCTCTATTTTTTCACTCCTTAATATTTTTACATCTACTGTTTCTTTTTGGGTAGGAACATACATGGAACTCCATGCCGTAGGAAAAGGAGAAAGTCCACGGATAAAATTATAAATCTGCTCTACTGATTGATTCCAGTTAATTCTACAATTATCTCGGAATAGCTTAGGAGCTCCTTTTAGATCTCCTGCAACCAAGTGATCTTGCACTATACCCTTAATATCTCCCTTAAGAAGAGCATCTACTGTTTCTACAACTAGCTCTGCCCCAAGCTCCATTAATCTATCATGAATCACTCCGGTGTCATCTGCTTCTCCAATTGGAGTTTTCTTCTGAAGTATTATTTTCCCTGTATCGATTTCATGATCTAAGAAAAACGTAGTCACGCCAGTTTCTTTTTCGCCATTGATAACAGCCCAATGAATTGGAGCAGCTCCTCGGTATTGAGGAAGAAGCGATCCATGTAAATTAAACGTTCCCAAACGAGGCATATTCCAAACAGCCTCAGGCAACATTCGGAAAGCAACTACAATTTGTAAATCAGCATTCCAAGCTTTCAGTTCACTTAGAAAATTAGGATCACGAAGCTTTACAGGTTGTAACAAAGGGATATTTTGGCTTAAAGCATACTCTTTTACTGCAGAAGGTCGTACTTTGTGTCCTCTTCCTGCCGGACGATCCGGAGCAGTAACAACACCTACAACATTATAACCCCCTCTAACTAACTGCTTCAAAGAAGCAACAGCAAATTCGGGGGTTCCCATATATACTATTCTTAATTCTTTTTTATCCATTTAATTTATTCTTCTGAGAAATGTACTAACACTCTACGATAGGAGTTAAATATCTTAGACTTAGACACAAAACCGATGTAACGATTCTCTTCATCTACCACAGGTAGGTTCCATGCTTTAGTGTCATCAAAGACATTCATCACTTTTTCCATACTATCTGTTATTGTAAGACAGCCAGGAACCTCTGTCATTAACCCTCGGACTGTAAAACGATGGTAAAGTTCTTGCCGAAACATAATTTTACGAATATCATCTAATAGCACCACTCCCAGTAACTCCTGTTTTTCATTTAATACAGGGAAGATATTTCGATGAGAATCGGCAATGGCTTTCACCAGTTCACCTAAGTCCATCTCCGGTCGGACAGAAACAAAATCCGTTTCTACTACATTCTCCACCTTCATTAAAGTTAATACAGCTTTATCTTTATGATGCGTAATGAGTTTTCCTTCTTTAGCCAAACGCATAGAGTAAATACTATGAGGTTCAAAAACCAGAATGGTCAGATAGGAACTAACTGAGATAATCATTAAAGGAAGAAATAAATCATACCCTCCTGTAAGTTCGGCAATCAAGAATACACCAGTTAATGGAGCGTGCATCACTCCACTCATGATTCCGGCCATTCCTAGCAAAGCAAAGTTCTTTTCTGTTAATTCCGGAATAAAAGAAAAATCTTTAATAAAGTTAGAGAAAACAAATCCTACAATACATCCTAAATAGAGCGATGGAGCAAATATACCTCCACAACCTCCTCCTCCATTTGTTGCACTCGAAGCAAAAACCTTTAGCAATACAATTAAAATAAGGTAAGGCAACAATAATTTGCTATAACCATAAAAGAAAGAGTTGTTCATAACTGTTTCCCATTCCTCCAGGCTACTCCCATTCAAGAGTAAGTTAATGGTATCGTATCCTTCACCATATAACGGAGGGAACAGGAAAATCAACACACTTAAAATAACACCACCAAGTATAAATTTTTGAAAGGGAAATTTAAATTTACCAAATATCCCCTCAATCCAATTCATAGCTCGCGTAAAATAGAGAGAAACCAATCCACAAACAATACCCAAAAGGATAACATAAGGAATACGATTTAACTCAAAAGGCTGATCCATATGGAACTTAAACAAGGCTTCCTGTCCTGTTACTACATAAGAAACAACTGCTGCTGTAACAGAAGAGATCAACAATGGCATCAAAGAGGTCATTGTCAAATCAAGCAACAACACCTCTAAAGTAAAGACCAGTCCCGCTATTGGAGCCTTAAAAATCCCGGCAATAGCTCCAGCAGCACCACAACCAATTAAGAGCATCAAGTTGCGGTGTTCCATATTAAAACGTGCCCCCAGATTAGATCCAATGGCTGAACCGGTCAATACAATAGGAGACTCTGCTCCTACAGATCCACCAAATCCAATCGTTATGGAGCTGGCAATAATTGAAGACCACATGTTATGAGACCTGATTCGACCTTGCTTTCTGGAGAAAGCATAAAGAATCCGTGTCACACCATGGCTTATATCATCCTTAACTATATTCCTTACAAACCATCCTGCAATAAAAATACCTACCACAGGATAAACCAAATATAACCAGTTCGCACCTGTAATGGTAAAATTATCGGTTAAAAAATTTTGTATGGTATGTATTAAGTATTTCAGAATTAAAGCAGCACAGGCGGTAAACACACCAACTAGAAAACTCAATATTAAAATGAACTGACTGTCTTTGATATACTTTTCTCTCCAGATTAAAATCTGATCAAACCAGCCTATCCTCTCTTTTCCAATTTGTTTTTCCACGCTTTTCGTTTTTCAATAGTTATTTTATTCACGTAAGACTTTCACCTCTCCGCCTGCACCTAATTTAATGATGCTTGATGGTGATGAACGAGAAACATCATCTTGCCGATAATGAACAATATAATCTACTTGTTCCTTTATTTCATCACTAATTTCATTAAAAAGAGCAGGAGAAGACTCTCCACTAATATTTGCAGAGGTAGATACAATAGCTTTCCGAAAGCGAAAGCACAATTGCTTAGAAAACTCCTCTTGAGTAACACGAATCCCAATACTTCCATCGGGAGCCATCAAATTAGGCGCTAAATTTCGACCATTGGAATAAATAATAGTTAAAGGCTTTGTTGTTAAATCAATTAAATCCCAGGCTATTTGTGGAACATCATCCACATAAAAATCGACCTTTACAGGCGAATCCACCAAAACAAGCATTGCCTTTTGATCCATTCGATGCTTTATTTCATATACACGCTTAACTGCTTCAGCATTTGTAGCATCACATCCTAATCCCCAGATAGTATCTGTGGGATAGAGAATTACACCTCCAGCTTGCATCACTTCACAAGCTTTTTTAATATCATTTATCATTTACTATAACAAATCTTTAAAGAATAACATACAAAAATAGTATTTTTGCTTAAACTCTAAAAGAAAGGTAGAACTTATGCTAGATATTAAATTTAATCATACTTTATCAATTCAACTACGATTTAGTGATATAGATAAATTTGGACATGTAAATAATGCAGCTTACTTTACCTATTACGACCTAGGTAAAACAGAATATTTTAGTGAAGCCTACCCTCAAGTAAACTGGAAGAAAGAGGGAATTGTAGTAGCACATATCAATGTAGACTTCTTTCAACCTATTTTTGCATCAGACTCTATTGCTGTACAAACAGCAGTTACAGAAATTGGAGATAAGAGTTTTCAGCTTTACCAACAAGTTATAGACACACAGAGCTACGAAGTAAAGTGTGTTTGTAAATCAACGATGGTTGGTTTTGATTTACAAAAGCAACAATCAATGCCGATAACTGAGGAGTGTAAAGTCTCGCTATGCAATTTTGAAGGTCGCGATTTGCGCAGAAAGAAGACAGTTCAAACCATTTAAATGCCAAGGCTAATTTAACTGTCTTCCATTCTTTTCTACTATACCCTTATTCAAGGAACATATAAAGTATTAGGATAGACGTTGTATTGTTAGAGCAAAGGAAGAAAAAGCTCTATATTAAGAAAAATCAAGACAGTTGAAACCCCTATTATTTTTGGTCTAAGACCGAGGTGCAGTCGGTCTAGGACTGAACCTCTATCGGTCTAGGACTAAAGAGCGCTAGATCTAGGATCGAAGAGCATTTCCCCCAAAACAGTCTTACATTCATCAGAAGTAAGATTCTAAAAATCTTTTTATATCACTCGAAATCACTCATAAAAATGGACACATTGGACACATTAGTCTGCATATATGGTTCTACATTTTTTATGCGATCCCCTCTAAAATTAATAATTCGACAATTATCGATAGCATCCATCCATAGTAGTGGACGATAATCTGATTTCATAAACCTTACTTCCACATTATTCATCTCAATATTATCAACATGTCGAAGAAAAAAGCCAGAAGCCGGTATAGTTCCAAACATCCAAGGCTCTGGATAAGAAGACTCTTTTTCCTCAGGAACTAATAATGCATCTTCTTTTGTACCACCACCTTGATAATAAATTCGAATATTATTTAAAGTAACATCTTCTATATTATGATTTGGAATACCTGATATTATTGAAGCATATCGAGAATCTGCATTATATACATTAATATTACTTATAGTTATTCGTCTCATTGCCCCAACAGGAGTACCTTTAGGACTTCTTAATCTAGAGCCTAAACGCAAAAAAAGAGGCGAATTAACAATATCTCTCATTGTTATGTTTGTTATAACAACATCTTCCAGATGACCACCATCAACAGTCTCTAATGCTAATCCTCTACAATGTTCAAAAACACAGTTTGAAATGGCTATATTTTTAAAACCACCACTAGATTCTGTTCCCATTTTAATCCTTCCAGTTACAAAACCTTGGTCCGGAGCTTGAGGTTCTTCTCTTTTATAGGTTCCATTATAAACTGTACCTCTATCGTAACCACTAACAAAACAATTAGTTATAGTTACGTTTTCAGTATCTTTAAAATAACCATGTCCATAACTACTTTTTAATACAATAGCATCATCCCAAGGTGCATTTACTGTGCAATTAGAAACACGAACATTTTTACAAGCATCAATATCAAACCCATCGCGATTTGTATCAACAATTAAGTTGTCTAATACTAAATTATCAATTCCTGTGGCTAACACTGCAAAATGCCCACAGTGAATCATTGAAATATCTTTAATTTTCACATTGGTACATTCCTTTAATGCAATGGCTTTATTACCTACACCTGGCAACTGACTAGACTCTCGAGTTAAACCTCTACCATTAATTAAGCCATCACCTTTAATGGTTACATTTTTTAATTTTATACCCCAAATTAAACTATTCTTCCAGTGGCTATGCCCAAAATCTTGAAATTTATTATGAGGGTTTTCTTCAGGTAAATCGTAACCTCTATCTTTCTCTGGATAAGCTGCAAGTAAAGTAGCTCCAGCATCAAAATACAAGGTAATATTACTTTGTAGACGAATAGAATAACTCAAGTAGGTTCCGGCAGGGAAAAAGATGGTTCCTCCTCCATTTTTAGTCGCTTCAGCTATTGCTCTATTAACAGCGTCAGAATCAACATTTTGACCATCACCTTTAGCTCCATAATCTCTTACATTATAAAACCCCAAAGCATTACAACTCAAAGAGATACCAATAAAAACCAAGACTAATATTTTCCTCATATATATTTCATTTAGGACTTTTCAATTCAAATGTTCTTAAATAAGTTGCATTACCATACATGGTATGCTCACGGGATAAATTCCAAAAACCATCTTTTGGTTTACCTTCATTATTATCGTAATCAATTATAGCCCAACACAAACCAATGCGTTTTCCAGAATAGAATACAGATTCAACCGAATGATTAGGACCTTTAGGTGAAGCATAATCAAAAGGAGTAATATAAAACTCTAAAGATAGTTTTCCACCATCTCCTTCTTCAAAATCATAAGCATAGGCGTAATCAGAAAATGGTTTTTCTTTCAACCACTGCTGTGGCCCCCAATACATACACCAATCCCCCTGTTTATGTGGAGTATATATATGATAATTTTGTGCATGCCTACCGTGAAATAAATCCCAAGCCTCTTCTTTCGATACATCCTTAAACGGATAAAAACGATCAATAAAAGGACCTCCGGAACGATCACCATCCACAACAACTTCAAAAATATCCACCATTAAGTCGTTTCGAGAAAAAGACCAATAATTATCATAAGCCTCATACAGAAAATAAAGTCTATTTTCTCCTTCTACCCAAGCAACCTTAACTTTTACATCTAAAGTTGATTTATCAGGGAATTGATGCTTACCTTCATCTTCAGTTAACTCATTAATACCTATAATAAAAGAATCAGGCACTATATCCCAATCAGAGAAATTCCCATCTATTATAGGTGTATCTTTGGGTGATAATCCATAAATTGGAAATACAATAGAATCATTTGCTTGTCCATTAAGTTGTATTCCTAAAAAAAGCAGAAATAAGAATAATATAACTGTTCGATTGATAGAATTTTTCATAGTCTTATTTCTTTTCTTTTTCAAACAAATCAGGTAGTAAGTAATAAGCATAGTCTGAATTTCTATTTGGCTTATAGATAGCAAAATATTCACTTTTACCTGTAGCTAATGGCAATACACCTGTCAATAAAGGAGCAGAAGTATTTTTATTTGAATTCAATGTTTGTAAAGGAGTATCCTGATAAAAGGCATCTTTTATTTCTATTTCAGATGTTACTGGTGCTATTCCTTCAATCACACTAAAATTCATGGTCTGACCATAATAAAGTGTGAATTTAGATTGGAGTAAACTAAAAACATTATTAGGACAGTATTGAGGTAGTAGTAGACTTCTCCCATTTAGAGACACTCTTGTTTTAGATGCTCCACCATAAATCCAAACAAGTTGAAGATCAGGAGGAATATTTTCAGCGTCAACTTTAATAATCACACCATCTGTATTTGAAAGCTTAACTACATCAAAATAAAGCTTCCCCTTGTTTAATAAAGAACCTTTAATCATATAATTTAGCCTTGTCTCTGATATTAAATTATAATCAATATTTAAATCATCCTCGTTAAGCCAAACACTCTTATCTCCCAAAACAAATCCAAATTTTAAAGTCCCGGATAATTCTGGTAATAGGAAAGAAAACTCCACATTCTCATAAGCCGTAATATGAGACTCTTTATTTATACCAGGTAGTTTATGTATAAGATTTAAGGATTTATCTATATTCTTAGGTTTTATCTTTATATTCTTACTATTATTAAAATCTAACTCTTTAAAATCATTAGCATTAATATTTACATTTTCGAAAACCCAATTGTAGGCATAGTCAATTGCTCCAACCCCATCTACATTCGCCTGTATATTTTCAAAACTAAAATCTTGCATTGGTGATTTCTCTGATCCACCCACGTTAAAAAATGCCCTTGCATTATTTACTTTAACATTAGTCACATTTATATTTTTAAAGAACGGCAAACCTAATTGAGGATCAACTTTTTCCAACATTTTTTGCCAGTGTATAGGAAGTTCTCTCCCTTTGAACTCTTTAGGTAACTCAGAGTAACTATATGAAGGATTCCAATTGTTAGTCGCTTCAAAAACAACACCTACGTCTTCTAATTGTACATTTCTTATATAAATATGCTCAACAGTTCCTCCCCTATTAAGAGCAGACTTAAATCTCAGTCCTACTTTTGTACCTTTTGCTTTTATGTTTTCAGCTAAAATGTAACGTGCACCTCCAGAGGTTTCACTACCAATAGTAAAAAGTCCTCCTCCTGCTCTTGAAACATTATTTCTAATTACAACATATTCAGTAGGTCTGTTAACTCTTAGACCATCAGCATCTCTTCCCGATTTTATACAAAAATTATCATCATTACAATCAATATCACTATTTTCCACTAAGATATAAGAAGAAGAGTCAATATCAATACCATCAGTACTTGGACCAAATCCACCAATATTATTCTGAATAACCACACCATCAACAGTACAATAGGAAGAATATAAGATATGAATAGTCCAAAATCCCGAACGTTGAAAAGTCAAATCTTTAATTGTAACATCCTCACTTTCAGAGACGAGCAATGTTCTAGGGCGTTTACAATCATAATCAACAATCCATCTTAACCCTTTTGATTCATAATCTTTCCGTAAAGACCAATACTTATCCCAGAAAACTTTACCCTGACCATCTATTTTACCTTCACCACTAATCAGCACATTCTTTACACCTAAGGCGTTGATAATTGCAGCAGGCCACATCATCTCTATACCTGCGACACGAGTCTCTATTTCTTTATAATCAACTAAGTCTTCACTTCCTAAGAGTGTAGCATATTTAGGTATTTCTATATGAACATTTGATTTTAAGAATAAAGAACCCACAAGATATTTCCCAGGATTGAAAACAACCTTACCACCACCTTGTTTATTGCATTCATCAATTGCTTTTTGAATACTCTTAGTACAAAGAGTTACCCCATCGCCAATAGCTCCAAAATCATTTACATTAAACACTCTATTACTCAGTGGAAGCTTTCGAGCTCCCACTTTTTTCACCCAACTCATATCATCAGCTATCAAATATGAACAGGAGAATAATAAAATAAAATATAATACAAATGGTTTATAAAAGAGTATCTTATTCATTCTATTTTTTGTTTTCAAGCTTCATTACCTCAATCGCTGTATCTATAATTAATCCTAAACCATGTTTTTCATTTTCTCCAACTGGTCTTTTATAGTAGAACTGCAAATCTTCAGCAATGCCTGTACCTACACAAACATTCTTAAAGTGTCCACTAGTAGTTATTTGTGTATCAATTAATGCTCGCCATCCTACTCTTGCAATTTTAGCATAAGCTTTATCAATCCACCCATGATTCACTGCTTTAGCAATACCATAAACGTACATTGCTGTTACCGAAGATTCATCATAAGATTCAGGTTTATCCAACAATTGATTCCACATTCCATTTTCATTTTGATAGCGTGAAGCACCTACTATTTGTTTCTCCAGCAAATCTATGAGTTCTTGCTTTTGCTTATAATTCTCCGGTAACACCTCTAATAATTTCACCAAAGACACCGTAATCCAACCATTAGCTCTACCCCAGTAAGCCACACCATTCCGTTTAAGATCAGAATAATAACAATGATAAAACAGTTGCTTTACAGGATCCCACAAATAATCACTAATCTGAACAATTTGCTTTGTTGCCTCATCAAAGTATTTTTTATCACCTGTAAGTTTTCCCATTTGAGATAAAAAAGAGACACTCATATAGACATCATCTGCCCATACTGTCATATTTCGAGGAAACGTACGAGATAAAGTTCCATCTTTTAAGCGCGTTTGTTTGTTCATGATATGATTGGCTGCTTCTTCTATATAGTCTTTATATTCAGGCCTTGGATCTAATTGATAAACACTAATTACGGCAGCTCCCATTGCACCACAATCGTCCAATTCTTTGGTGTTCCATAACTGACCAAAGGGCCAATGCCAATGATTCCTATCCTGACGAAAAGTTTGCTTAAAATACTTGTAATTTGCGAACCCATAAGCAACATGATTTTTTGCATATTCAATATACTCTGGTTTATTAAGAAATTCACCAAGTGCAATCATACTCATATCTAACACTCCATTTGAGTAATGCCACTCGGATAATGGGCTCATAAAACGTACATCTTCATTTTTAATTTCATCAGTACTATTATACACCCTTCCAGTTTCAACGCCTACATATTGTGTAACAGGTTGTCTTAAAATATTATCTGCAACCCTTCGAATCGCTTTTTCATTTTCTACATTTCCCGCTGTAAGGCACATAGGAACAACAATCAAACAAGAAAGAAATAAAACAAATAGAACTTTATTTTTCATACTTATATTCATTATTTATAATATTAATTACCATCAGGTTTTATTAATGAAGTGAAAGGAGAACTCGGAACGGTGAATGAGTCAAAAGAATCAGGTTTTTTAGGATCGTAAGACTTAAAATCATCCTTTATATAAGCTTTTAATGGCAAGTTATTATCCTGTATTCCCTTCAAAATACATTTAGCAATCTGATATCCACCATAAGGATTAAAATGCGTATTGTCTGCTAAATCTTTTTCTTGATTAGGAAAAGTGCCGGCAGGGAAATGCACAAAAGCTTTTTTAGAACCATCAACACCCCAAGCTTCGTATAAATCAGCACTCATTGCATTCAGATCTATCAAAGGTACCCCCTCCTCTTCTGCAAGCATTCTCATTGCATCAGGGTACTCTCCATGCGTATTTATTACTTTTCCTTTTTCATCAAATCTTCTACGATGCATAGGTGTTACTAGAATAGGAAATCCACCTTTCTTTTTTGCT
The DNA here is from genome assembly GCA_964528875.1 of uncultured Bacteroides sp. Classification (GTDB taxonomy): domain Bacteria; phylum Bacteroidota; class Bacteroidia; order Bacteroidales; family Bacteroidaceae; genus Bacteroides_E. The sequence goes on from CAZGUI010000022.1 coordinate 21,446, forward strand.
TCATCTACTAAAAATTTCAAATTTGTTTTATAACTAGTAAATGGACCTTTCCCTTCACCTTTTTGCTTTTGATCATTGTGTCCAAATTCGATAAAAAGATAATCGCCTTCTTTCATTTTAGTAAGTAGTTTAGCCAATCGCTTAGAGGAAACAAAACTATTAGCCGCCTCACCTGATTCAGCATAATTTGCAACGACTATATTAGGTTTAAAAAAACGAGGAAACATTTGTCCCCAACCACACCAAGGTTCATTAGCCTCATCAACAACAGTAGAATTACCGGCTAAAAATATAGTAGGTAAATCATCTGCCTTTTCTATCTGCAATCTAGTAACTGATGGGATTATCCCATTAAATTCCAATGTTAACTTATTATCCCAAATAAGTTTACCTATTTCACGAGGCTTGATTCGAACACTATCTTGGCCTCCTATTTTTGTATTTCGAATATTTACAGCTATTGTCTGAGTCACAAATTCGCCTTTTTCTGTTTGAATATTCTCCAACATTAACCTCCTTGATTCAGCTTTAACTGTGGTATTAGTGGGTTTATCTCCATTCCCTAAAGTAAGATGAACTAAATAACTCCCTTCTGGTAAATCCACCGAAAAAAAGAATGGATCTTTTGAATTCTGCACAGTATTTAAGTCATATCCAAATTCAGACTCATCAGTATAGATGCTTTTCTCATCAATACTTATACAATCTTTATTTTCTAATTGTTCGAAAGAAAAATCATATAAAAATTCTTTTTTATTTACTTTACTGCAACTCATTAAAAAGAAGATAACAGTAAAAATATAAATTAATCTCATTTTACTTACCCTCCCAGTTTAAGTTTATATACGGAACTAATGAATACTTCGGATGCACTAATAATCCTTTAATAATAGATTTTGCATTTAGCATCGCTCCCTCGTAATTTGTATGAACAGAATCTAAAAAGTATCCTTTACCTTTATCTTCTCCCAAAGAATCCAATACATCAGCAGATAATGCATTTAAATCAATAAACAGTACATCTTCTTGTTCTGCAACTTGTTTGGCCCACTTTGTATAAGTTTCAGTCATGCGATTCACTTTTCCATTAGTCCAACGATTCCCGGGAGTTGGAGAAAGCACAATTGGGTTGGCTCCTCTTGCTTTAGCTTGACGAATATAAATCCTCAAATAATGTCCATAAGTAAAAACTTCTTCAGTAGATCCATTTCGTTCCATTATAACTTTTTCTGATTCATTACCTATCCCCTTCAAAGAAGCTCTTGCTCTCCCTGTATTTAAAGGACCTCCATCATTATGTCCAAATTGAATAAATAAATAGTCGCCTTTTTTTATTCCTCCTAAAGTTTTATCCCAAAGACCTTCTGTATAGAAAGTTCTACTACTTCGTCCTCCTAAAGCATGGTTTTCAACGGAAATTTTTTCTGTATCGAAAAGCTTGGAAAATAAACTTCCCCAACCCCATTGATCACCATCTCCCTCACCTTTACCATTCTTTACAGTAGAATCTCCAATAAGAAAAACAATCGGATAGTTATTCACTCTAGAACTACCAGGGTAAACATCAGCAGGTCTGCTTGGATCTAAAATATAAAAGATTGGATTAGGATTCTCTTGTTTAGTTTCATAAAACTGGATAGCATTATCGTTTAACTTGGGATGTTTTTTTTCTACTAATCTAATTATTTCAGCCCCTGCTAAAAGCACCGGTCCATAGCTATGTGCGGCATATACACTTATAGGCCTGTAATAATAGAACGCAGGATCAAAAGCCATTCCTGTACCTACACACGTTCCATCAACCTTTCCATCTTTTTCAATCTTAGATTGTACAGCATTCCAACCTAAACAAGCTATAGGACCATAGGCTTTAGAATCAACCCACCCTCTATTTACAGCACGAGCAATACAATAGGTAAAAATTGCAGTAGCAGAGGTTTCATAGTAAGAGTCATTTCTATCAACCAACTGATGCCAAAACCCATCTCCGGATTGATAAGCTGTTATTCCCTCTATATGCATTCTCAAAAGATCTAATATATAATTCCGTTTAGGATGGGATTGAGGTAATACATCTAAGACTTCAACCATTGTAAGCATAGCCCATCCATTTGCACGTCCCCAGAAAAAAGAAGGATGTGTTGTCATACTCTCTACCCAACCATGTCTAAACATCTTCTTTTCAGGAACAAACATTTTCTCAGCAAATTGAACAACCTGCTTAACTGCTTCATTTAGATATTTTTGATCTTTAGCCAAGCGACTCATCTGTGCTAAGGCAGGAATACTCATATACATATCATCCAACCACAAAGTATTCCGCTGAGGTCTATGCCTAGCAAATGTTCCATCAGAGAGGCGATGTTCTTTGTAGCATATATAGTTAATATAATTATCTATTAAAGGTTTTAATGAGTTTTTTCCTTGTATAAGTTCATATTTAATCATAGAAGCACATACCGCTCCAGCATCATCAAGAGCTTGAGGATGCAAGACTTGACGCATTTGAGGCTCATAGACTCCATCTTTTTCTGCTACTTGTTTAAAATGTGGAGCAATCTCAGATAAAAACTCCAATCTATTTAACACATAATTAAAGTATGCTTTATCTTTAGTTACTTCAGATACAGCTAACATCCCTGAATAAGTAACTCCCCATTCATAGCTTGTTAACCGATAATCCCCTTGTGCTATTCTAGTTTCTTTATTTATAGATTCGTACGAATCTAGTTTTTTCCCACTTTGATTGTCTACAAGATAAGTTGGAGTTGTTTTATCTAAATAGTTTAATACTTTATCCAAACTTGTTTTTACACTCTGAACATCTATTACTGCATAAGGAATTTTATAATCCGGAGCTAATAAATGTAATGGGGTATTTGAATCTGTTTGTGCTTTTTGTTTTTGTTGAGAATATCCAACAAAACAATTACCAACACTAAGAAACAGTAATACAAGTGCTACTACACTACTATTTTTCTTCATAATAAAAATTAATTATTTATATATTCTATATACAACTCTTTTAACAACTAGTCTCAGTTATCTCCATTAAAACAAATTGTTATTTGTTTTTTTTAGAGTTTAGCGTAACGTATACGTAGTCAGAAAACATCTGTCCTCTGTATATCATTTTTAATTCTATTTTTGTGCGTTTATCTGAAGGAATATCTTTAAGAGTAATCTTTCTTTCCCTTGTATTTCCACCAACAGACCATTCATAAGAGTCATAGTCCATACCAGCATCCAAAACTATTTCATCACCTTCTATAACATACTCTTTGTGATTAAAACACTTTCCTAAATCAGAACCAAAATAAAACCCTGGCTGTGTTGGTTGATTATATGCTACATTTTGTGTCGCAACACTAATTCTATATATTGGATCTTCTAAGAAAGAATAGAACTTATAAGGAGTCATATGTGTTGATACATATAATCTTAAGTTTTTATTATCCTCCGTACGCAATAACAGTTCTTCTCTCCAGTCTCCCACAATATCTGCCACTAAACTGGGATTTGCTTTAGTTCCATTATTGGAAATCGCACCTACAGCCTTCAATAAAACTTCTTGCTTTCCTGTGTCAGGATTATATTTTGTTATTTCATTGCCATTTTGAAGCTCTCTTAATAAATCACCATCCCACCAACAAGCCATATTAACAGAAACACCTCTTGTTGAAGGATTTATACACTCTCCTTTAATATTATAAACCCCTTTTGATCCTGTTGACCACATTTCTAATCCTTTATGGTTAGGATCAATATCTGCAGCCATACAACGCCCGACATCCATATTAGATGGTATTTGAAAAAGAATTTCTCCAGTTGCTGCATCTCTTAAAGTGGAACCATCTTTTTTGTTTTCGTGACAATCCCAAACTTGTAACTTTCCTAAAGCTGGATCAAATACTGATAAATGCATAGCATCTCCATGCCCTAACCCAGTAGTATACAACCCGGTACCATCATTATCAATTGTGCATGATCCATAAACTATTTCATCACATCCATCACAATCTACATCTCCTACTCTTAGATTATGATTCCCCTGACCTGCATAATCTTCATTTCCTGGCTCATTAGAGTCAAAAGTCCATTTTCTCTTTAGCCTACCATCAACAAAATCATAAGCAACCAACACGGTTCGAGTATAATACCCCCGACACATTACTACACTAGGATTTATTCCATCTAAATAAGCAATACAAGCTAAAAAACGATCTGATCGATTGCCCCGATTATCACCCCAATTCTTCACATCACCCCGAGAGGGTTCATAATCAATGGTATGTATAGCTTCACCTGTCTCACCATTAAATACAGTTAGATATTCTGGTCCTTCTAAAATACGTCCTGCTTTATTTCTATAATCAACATTTATATCACCAATAATATTACCTTTTCCATCGATAGTACCATCTGCCGTCTTAACTACTAACTCTGCTTTGTTATCTCCATCTAAATCATATACCATAAATTGAGTATAATGTGCTCCCGAACGTATGTTTTTACCTAAGTCTATTCGCCACATCATAGAGCCATCCAATTTATAACAATCAATTATTGTATTTCCTGAATAACCATCATGGGCATTATCCTTTCCATTTGAAGGCGACCACTTGAGGATAATCTCATACTCTCCATCCCCATCTACATCTCCAATTGTTGCATCATTAGGAGAGTAGAAATACTCATCTCCTACTGGGGTAAATCCTTTTGCAGGAACACTTAAAGGAATATTAATATACCCAACCGGAGCATTAGCTTTTAATGTATAGCTAGAAGCTGGATTTCTTTTTTCTTTTCCATTCAACACTTCCTTAAGTTCATATATAGTTTCAATATTATCTTTATTTTCATCAACAAAACAAGTAGAATTATAAACAGGAGATTGATTAATTTTCGTCCCGTTTCTATATATATTAAAACCCAAGGAATGTGAATCACTGGACAAATATCTCCATGTTAAAAAATTAGATTTATCACTGTTTTTAATGACAACAAGTCCTCTTCCTAATTTTTCTTTTTTTATCTTTTTATAGTTATAATTGGGTTGAGAAAAGCAAAGAGATGATAAAAACACTAAAATGAAAACTGTAAATACTTGTTTTTTCTGAATCATAAGTACTAAATTTAAGTTTTTATCAAAAATATCAAATACTGTAGCTATTTTAGTACGACTTTTGTACAAAAATATGGAAAATTGTATTTTTATGATAAACTTTTAACTAACAACCATTAATGTATACCCTTAAAGAATATGATAAACACCTATAAATTAAAATTCACATTATCTCTTCTTCTTCTTTTGCAATGTTTTGTTTCATTTTCAAATAAAAAGATAAGCTTTGAAGAATTTAGTAGTAGAGATGGATTATCGCAAAATACAGTTAGAACAATAATTCAAGATCAAAAAGGCTATATATGGTTGGGGACTATTGATGGAATTAATCGCTATGATGGATACAAATTTCTGACTTTTAAGCCTCAACAATCAAAGAAACTAACAATTACTGATTTCAGAATTAAAGAATTAAAAGAGGATAAAAGAGGTATTCTTTGGATTAAAAGTTATAACAATGAGTATTACTGCTTTAACCCTCAAACCAACCAGTTTATAGACCTAGGATTAGAAAACAACAACTATAGATCTTTTTTTGAAGCCCAAGATGGCACAATATGGCTTTTTCATGAATTCAATGGAGTCATTAATCTTTCTTTCAAGAATAACAAATTCATATTAAATGAGAACATTAACTACGAAGTCTTAAAATCTAATAAAGGTTTTAATTTTATACATGAAGACTCTGAACATAATATTTGGATAGGAACGACTTCAGCAATTTATACTATTGATAAAAGTTATCATCTTCATAAAATAACCAGTGGTTCCTCCTTTACATCAATTATTGAACACAACAATTTATTGTATATCACTCACAATTCATCAATACTAATTATCGACAAACAATCAAAAAAGATAATAAAAGAAAAAACAAGCCTTTTCAAAAACGAAACTTTTATCAATTCACTTTACTTAAATCAAAATGAAATTCTAATTATATCTAGAGGTTCAATAGGATATCCTGTAATTTTCGACCTACAAAAAGAGTTATTCTATACTCCTAAATGGGAAAATTCATCTCAATTAAAGGGGATAATTGAAGTTGTAAAAGACAACAAAAGTGGAATTTGGTTATACAACCATACAGGGAATGTATGGTACTATAATACTCTTAATAAGAAAAGTAAACACTTTGTTTTTATTCCACCTTCAATCATGAGTATTATTGACTTAGAAAGATACAATTTCTTGGTTGACTCTCAAGGACTTTTCTGGATTTCAACATATGGTAATGGACTTTTTTGCTATAATCCTATAACAGATAATACTCAACATTTTAAAAATGAAATTAATAACAATAATAGTATTGCTTCAGATTATTTACTCTCTATAATAGAAGACAACAATATGAATATATGGGTAGGTAGCGAATTTGCAGGACTTATAAAAATTTTCAAAAACAACTTAAACTACTACACGTATAAAATAGAAAAAGAATCAAATATAGGAAAGAACAACAATATCAGATCAATTTTTGAAGATAGTAATAAAAACATCTGGATAGGGACAAGAAGTGGTAATCTTTTTAGATATAATCCTCAAAGAAATGAAACAAACCTTATAAAAGAAAGCATAAATCCTTATTCATTCTGCGAAGATGAGAAAAAACATTTATGGATAGGAACAAAAGGTCATGGTGTATATAGATATAACCTAGTAACCAATAAGATAGTAAACCACCTATATCATGAAAGCAAACAAACACCAATAACAAACAACCAAATATTTGGTTTATTAAAAGACAAAGAAGGTTTCATATGGATCGGATCGTATGGTGGGGGAATAAATTTAGTAAAAGAGGATAATGAAAAACTTCATATTCAAAACTTTTTCTCAACAGCAGGGAATAAAAGATTTGTAAGACATTTGATGCAAGACAGAGATGAAAACATCTGGGCTAGCACCTCTGGAGGAATTATTCGGTTTAATCCTGAAAATATTTTAAAAGACTCTCTAGACTATAAAACATTTATTCAAGATAAAAATACAATTAACAGTATAGGTACGAATGACATTAAGAGTTGTTTTCAAAGTTCTGATGGCAAAATATGGATTGGTACAGCTGGAGGTGGATTAAGTTGTTACACTCATAATTCCAATAAAGAGATTATAAAAACTTACAATGTAGAAAACGGGTTATCTAGTGATATGATATCCGGAATACTTGAAGATAATCATAATAACCTGTGGATTAGCACTGAAAATGGAATAAACAAACTAGACACCCGGACAAACTCATTTTCAAGATATCATTTTGCCAAGAGTTCATATGCCAATCACTTCAATGAAAATTCAAACATAAAATTAGAGGATGGAACAATGCTATGGGGTAGTCTAGACGGTCTCATATATATTAATCCAGACTCTATTTTCATACCTCAAAAAACATCATTTAACACCTGTATTACAAACTTTTACTTACAGAATCAAAGATTGGATCCGAGTAAAGATAGCCTTATTTTACAGAAAGATATTAGCTACACCGATACATTAGTTTTAAATTACAAACAAAATTCTTTTACTATTGAGTTTTCTAATTTAAGTTTCAACAACTTACACGAATTAGAAAACTTCTATCAGCTAAAAAACTTTGACGCTAATTGGGTTTTAACAAGTCAAGAAAATAAGGTTACCTATAAAAATATTCCTCCGGGAAAATACACCTTTAATATTAAAACTATTGATCACAATACGAACAAAGATATCATTACCTCTCTTTTTATCAAAATCACTCCACCATATTGGCAAACAGATATTGCCTATATTATTTACTTTATCATAATTTGTGGGGTTTTTCTAATTATATACAATGTTTTAAATAATATACAGAGCTTAAGAAATAACATTAAGATAGAAAAAGAACTAACGAATCACAAGCTTCGATTTTTCACAAACGTTTCTCATGAATTTAAGACTCCATTAACTCTTATAGATAATAGCGTTGAAGTGATTAAAGAGAAAATAGGAATAAATCCATTAATAAATAATCATATTCAGATTTTGGATAGAAACACAAAACGACTATCCCAACTTATCAACCAATTACTTGAATTTAGAAAAATACAAAATCAAATAATTGTTCTGAACTTAGAGAAGTTAGATATCATAAGTGTAGCAAGATATGTTTTCTACTCACTACAAGAAACAGCCAATCAAAAAGAAATCTCATATCAATTCAACTCTAATTTTGATCAATACATCTTTTATTTTGATGCACAAAAAATTGAAACAGTTATCTTAAACTTACTCTCCAATGCTTTAAAATTCACACCTCAGAACGAATCCATTTTATTAAACATCAATATTTTAGAAGAAAAAAATATATGTCAAATTGAAGTCATAGATACAGGTATAGGTATAGAAGAGAATAAACGCAACTTGTTATTTAGTAGATTTATGCAGATAAATTTTTCTGAAACGGGTACAGGCATTGGTCTTTCTTTAGCAAAAGAATTTATTGAATCTCACCAAGGAGAAATAAAATATGAGAATAATAAACCTAAAGGATCTATCTTTAGGATAGAATTCCCGCTACAAGCCAACTATGACAATGCAAATATAATTGAGAGACAGGCATCTAAGTTGTATCAAGATAAAAATAAAGAAGCTAATTCTTTTAAAGATATTGATAGTGAAATATTAAAAGATTATCATATTTTAATTATAGAAGATAATTATGATTTACTTCACATATTGAAAAACACTTTCTCAGAATATGTTACAGTCGACATAATTGATAATGGTGGTAAAGGAATAGAAAAGGCAATAGAAGGAAGTCCAGACTTAATTATTTGTGATGTAATGTTACCCGAAAAAGACGGATTTGAAATTACGAAAGAGCTCAAATCAAATTTTCAAACTAGTCATATTCCAATCATCCTTTTAACGGCATGTTCTTCACTTGAAGATCATTTAGAAGGAATAAAATGTGGAGCCGATTATTATATAACTAAACCTTTCAGTATTAAATTCCTTTCTTCTGTCGTTATTAATTTAATACAACAAAGAGAAGCTCTTAAAGAAAAATACTCCAAAAATTCATTATTGTCTACAACACTTTTATCTAATACTGATGCGGATAAAAACTTTATTGATAGTATTGAGCAAATTTTAGACAAAAATTATGCAGACTCTTCTTTTTCTGTAGATCAATTTGCCTCTTCTGCTCAACTAAGTCGAACATTATTTTACAAAAAAATAAAAGGAATTACTGGTAATACTCCCAATAATCTAATTAAAACGAAGAGATTAAATAAAGCTGCCGAACTACTATTAACTGAAAACTATAATGTGTCAGAAATAGCCTATATGGTTGGATATGATGATCCATTTTACTTTAGTAAATTATTTAAAACTCACTTTAAATGCTCTCCGTCTGAGTTCAAAGAACATATAAAAACCGAATTTTCTAAAGAGTAGAAGACTATATAAAGATTCGGATTTATCGTTAAATCTGCTTGAGTAGATTCAAGCAAATTTAACGATAAATACTTTTTATTAAAAAATAGATTTAATTTGTCCTTCAAACTTATCCAAATCTAAAGAGGCTATACAAGGGTTGCTACTTCTCAACATTTCATTTGGATATATTCAGTAAATAGTTTTCCCTCCTTTTATTTATCTGTACGTATTACAAATCACTTTTTAATTTATCTTTGTCGCTTTAAATTCAGTAAGTTGTACACGAGACTCAGTAGTTCGAAATCCAAACCACCCCTCCTTATATGAATTATTGTCTTCATAATTAACTATTAACCTTCCATCGATTAAATAACTAATATGATTATTTTTACACTTTATGGTTACCGTATACCAATGATTAGGTATCAATAAATTAGGGTTCTCTCTATATTCCATTAAAACATTAGGGCGTTTTTTCTTTTCCTCAAAAGCTTTATAATTACCATCGTATTTTCTAAACCGTGTGGTAGTATTACTATTCCCTCCATATCCAAGGTAATAAGTATTGAGACTATAATAACGACTAAAAACACCTTTTCTCCAAGAGCTTTGTCTGAAAAGATCATCAGGAAACTCGGGATCACTAGCCATCCAAAAACAATTCAAATCACTAACTCTATCCCCATCCAGTCCTTCATCCTTCAGACAAGCCTTGAAACTAATTTCCATATCGCCCTCATACTTCTCATTTCTCCACAAAGTAAACCCCTTAGAAGTTTTAATCTCTAAAGTATCTCTATTACCTTGTATAAAATTCAAATCGTAATCTTGCGATTCAACAGTCCAGTAAGTATCAAAAAGAGAAGGATCAAAACAATATTGATCTTCAAATTTTTTATAAATAGTGGATAACATATCAAAGCTAGGGTGGGGAGGTTGATTATATGCCACATTTTGCCATGCAATAGCTAAACGATATTGCCTATCTGACATCAAAGTAGGCAGACGAAATACAGAAGGGATTGTAGTAGAGTATATTCTCAGTTCATCATTCTCTGGGGTTCTCCAAATTACTTCTTCTCTCCAATCACCTAGTATATCTGCAACTAAACAAGGATTTCCTTTCGTTCCGTTGTTAGATTTAACATTAGAAACATAAAGTAATGTATCTGTTTTCTCTTCTTTCCAGTTCCATTTAGAAATAACAGTATGATCTAATAACTCTCGTAAAGGATCGGCATCCCACCAGACAGCAAAATTGCATGAATTAGGTTTTGATTTATAGATTTCTACACCAGTATCTGAACGAAAAGTTCCTCCTACGGTAGCCCAGCATTCTGCTCCAGGATAACGAGGATCTATGTCACTAATCATAGCTCTTCCAATATCTACTCCTGGATATTTAGACCAAAGAATATTTCCAGTTTCTCCGTCATAAAGTGCAATCCCGGGAGTTCCGAAAGCAACAGTTCGTCCCTCACTCTCATGTGCACCAAACACTTCCAGTCCTTTTCGCTTAACAACAAAATTTCCTGCATGTAAAGCATCACCATGCCTCAGGCCAGTGGTGTATAATCCTTTACCTTTACTATCAACAGTCATTGATCCAACACAAACTTCATCTAAACCATCATCATTAAAATCAGCAACTGTAACTGAATGGTTAGCCATTCCTGAATAACCTTCCCATTCAGGCTCAGAACTATCAAAAGTCCAAAAATGTGATAATTTCTTATTATTAAATCTCCATGCTGACAATACAGTTCTTCCATACCAACCACGAACCATAACTGCAAATGGTATATCTTTTTCTAAAAAAGCCACACAAGCACTAAACCTATCACTCCGTCCACCAGTTGAATCATTTCCTCCATTTCCTCCTATACCTCCCCAACTATCCAAAGGATATCTTGTAGGAATATACTCTTTAGAATCAATACATCTTCCAGTCTCACCATCAAAGACAGAAAGATATTCTGGTCCTTCTACTATCTTCCCATAGAACTTAGAGTTTGAGTCTCTATTTCTCCAATCCTTAGTTTTATCTCCAACATACTTACCTAAACCATCAATAGTCCCATCTCCAGTTTTACAAATTAACTCAGCTTTGCCATCACCATCAAAATCATAAACTAACAGTTGCGTGTATGCAGCCCCTGACCTAACATTGACACCTAAATCTATTCTCCAAAGCATTTTTCCACTAAGTGTATATGCATCAATATATGTATTCCCTGTAAATCCTGTTTGGGGAGGTCTCTTCGCATTTGTTGGTTCCCATTTAAGTATAATGTCATACTGTCCATTACCGGTTAAATCACCTATAGTTACATCATTTGCAGTATAACTATATTCTTCTCCGTTAGGAGTTATTCCATTTTTTGGTTTGTGTATTGGAACTGAAAAATAAGATTTATCAATAGAGATAGAAGTAGAGTCAATAAGTTGTTTTTGCTCATTAACTAAGTAAATTGTTTTTCCTATATAATTTTTAAAATTGTGTAATACATAGTCTGTTGTTTTAATTAGTTTTTCACTATTAAGTTTAAGCAACTTATTCCCATCTTTACAATAAAGATCAAAACTTCTTGTCTCATCATCAGATTTTAGAAAACGCCATCCTATGTATAGAGAGCTATCATCTATAGGTAAACTAATCATGCCTCTATCTAAGGATTCCTTTAAATCTTTTCCATATACATTCGCATGAAAAATAAAACTGATTAATACAAAAAGTAAAATTACTTTTTTCATTCTGATTGATTTAAAATGACAAAAACATAAGCAAATACAATTGTTAACATCCGCTTATGTTCTGTCTCAGTTAAAATATTTATAAATCTATTCTCCCGGCAAAGGCCAATTTGGAGAAGGAACTCTTATTTCATCCATTTTTATTTCCAACGAATGTAAAATTTCCGGATGTTTCTCAGCTAAATTCACCTTTTCGAAAGGGTCATCCTTTAAGTTATATAGCTCTAATTTGTCATTAGTTATAGTAACAGCTTTCCAGTCACCTAAACGACCAGCTCTTTGTTTTCCTGTAAACTCCCAATAAAGTAAACGATTATAGGTATCCAGAGAATCTCCATATAATAATGGAACAATGTTTACCCCATTTAAGTTATCAGGAAGGAAATCTTCCGAATTAGACAAATGGGCTAATGTTGGCATTACATCTGGAAAATAGACTAGATCATCTAAAACTTTACTCTCTATCTTCCCTTTCCAGTTAACGATAAATGGAACACGAATACCTCCTTCATATAACTGTCCTTTACGCCCTTTTAATGATCCATTGCTACCAAACTCCTCAAGAGGTGCTTGAATTGCTGCACCATTATCAGAAGCAAAAATGATTATTGTATTTTCACGAAGTCCCAAATCATCAATTTCTTGAACTAAACGTCCTATAGCTCTATCCATATGAGTAATAAGTGATGCATATCTAATCATCCGACTATCCCAGTCTGTTTTATCCTCATACCAAATAGTATCTTCTATTATATAAGGTTCATGAGGAGCATCATAAGCTAAATAAAGGAAAAAAGGATTATCCACATTCCTTTTTATAAATTGGATAGCATCTTCTGTTGAAATATCGGTATTATGTTTTATACGTTGATCATTTTCATTTTCTTCTATATTTTCCAATTTTTCATTATTAAATCGCCAATACGGATAATAATAAGGATCATTAGAATATGAAGTACTTATCAACCAACCATAAAATTCATCAAAACCTCTATTCAAAGGGGTTGCTTCAGGGTTAAATCCATCTAAATGCCATTTATTAACTAAACATGTTTGATATCCATTAGCAGATAATACTGTAGCTATGGTTGTATCTGTTGGCAAAATATGCATTCTACGAATTGTATTGTTACCTTTCTTTCCCTCAATACCACCTGCTTGACAAAAGTTATCTCTAATTGTAGTATTACCCGTGTTCTTACCAGTCATTAGAGCACATCTAGATGGAGAACTAATCCCCGATCCTGCATAACAGTGAGTAAAACGTGCCCCTTCATTGGCTAATTTATCAATTGTTGGGGTTTGAATGTACTGATTTCCATAACAACTTAGATCTGCAAAACCAAGATCATCAGCCAAAATAAAAATAATATTTGGCTGAGAATCTTCTTTATCTTTCTTTTTGTGTTTTTTAGTACAACTAAGAAAGAAAAAGACTAACATACAAGTAATTGTGATTACTGTTTTTTTTAACATAATTACAAAATTATTAAATTCATGAACATAAATTAAGTCAATCTACAAGTAATCAAAATAACACACATGGATTTTAGTACACTTTATATGTTTTTTTTATTATCATAAGTTATATTTAATGTTGAGACCTTCTATTTATGTACAAAAATCTCTTATTATGTATTTTTCTCCATTACAAGCTTTAGTAAATAGGCTTATTTTTGTTTATAAACAAAAATAACAAATTATAAGAAAAACTATAACCATGAAAAGACAACTCTTTTTTATCAGCTTGTTGGCACTTTTTCTCACCGCATGTCAATCTAATATTAAACCTGAATGGCCTGAAGCGTCCATAGAAGCAAAACCATGGACTCGGTGGTGGTGGATGGGAAGTGCTGTAAACTATGAAGATCTAACCTACAATTTAGAACAATTAAGTAAAGCAGGAGTTGGAGGTGTTGAAATCACTCCAATATATGGAGTAAAAGGGGAAGAAGCGAATTACATAGATTATCTTTCTCCAAAATGGATGGAAATGTTTAATCACACCCAAAAAGAAGCATCCAGATTAAACATGATTGTAGATATGAACATGGGTACAGGATGGCCATTTGGAGGTCCTGAGGTCTCAACTGAACAGGCTGCTACTAAAGCGATATTTCAGGAATATATAATTCCTAAAAATGGAAATTTCGCTCAGAAAATAACAATACAAGACAAAAAGCAAGAAGGGATAGCTCATTTCTCTAAACTCATGGCCTACTCAACAGAAAATAAAGTAGTTGACCTAACAGATCAAGTTCAATCTGATGGAACAACAGACACAAGCTCTTTATCTTCCGATACTGAGTGGAGATTAATTGCTCTTTTTATAGGAAAAACTCTTCAAAAGGTAAAAAGAGCTGCCCCGGGAGGAGAAGGATTAGTTATGGATCATTTTAATTTTGATGCCGTCCAATCATACCTTAACAAGTTTGAGGAGGCATTTAATATTTCAAACACAACCTATCCCCACTCTTTTTTCTGCGACTCTTATGAGGTTTATGGAGGGAATTGGACTCCTGCTTTTTTATCTGAATTTGAAAAACGGAGAGGTTACAAACTAGAAAACCATTTCAACGACTTTATTGATAATGGAAAAACGAATCAATCAGCTAGAATTATTGCTGATTACAGAGAAACAATAGGAGAATTACTGAAACAAAACTTCACCAATCATTGGACAGATTGGGCACATGAACGAGGAATTACCATAAGAACACAAGCTCATGGTTCACCTGCTAATCTTATCGATTTATATGCTGCTGTAGATGTTCCAGAATGTGAAACTTTTGGTATATCTGACTTTGATATTCCTGGATTACGTAAAGACTCGATTAAAAAAGAGAATGATGGAGACCCAACCACATTGAAGTATGCTTCATCCGCAGCACATATTGCCGGGAAGAAATATACATCAGCTGAAACATTCACCTGGTTAACTGAACACTTCAGAACATCTTTATCTCAATGTAAAACAGAGATAGATCAAATGTTTGTTTCCGGAGTAAATCATGTTGTCTTCCACGGGAGCACCTATTCTCCGGAAAATGATCCATGGCCAGGGTGGAAGTTTTATGCCTCTATAGACATGTCTCCTACAAATAGTATATGGAGAGATGCACCTGCATTTTTTGAATATATCACTAGATGTCAATCTTTTCTTCAATATGGAGAACCGGATAATGATTTTCTATTATATCTTCCCATCTATGATTTTTGGCAGGAACAAAGAGGAAATCCTTTATTAACTTTTGCCATACACGGAATGCGTGACATGCTCCCTAAGTTCTATAACATTGTTTCTCAAATTAGAGATCGGGGATACGATGTGGATTATGTATCCGACGCATTTATAGAAAGTTCTTCTTTAGAAAAGGGTTTCATAAAGACTGAAGGAGGAGCTGATTATAAAGCTTTAATTTTGCCATCCGTAAATTTAATTCCTTTAAATACACTTAAAAAGGTATTAAATTTAGCTCAAGAAGGTGCAACGATTATTTTTCTTGAAAATTATCCAAAAGACATTCCAGGATTTG
>CAZGUI010000023.1:0-37085 GCA_964528875.1 uncultured Bacteroides sp.
TTTTAACTACTAATCCTCCCAGTACATTTACTGTTCGTGTAAAAGATAGAGGAACTGTGTTGTTAAACTATAAAATAGGAAAAAGCTTTTTTCCTATCTCTGTAGATTTTCCCACTTTTTCTGCAAATAACAAAAGTAACAGTGTTAAGGTTGTTACTACTGAATTTCAACAGTCCATATTAAACCAACTAAATAGTACCACTCAGTTGCTAGATATCTCACCCGATACCTTAAGCTATATGTTTTCTCATGGTGAACATAAAAAAGTACCTGTAATACTATCGGGTCAAATCAAATCCAATCCTCAGTACTATATTGTTGATTCCATCGTAAAACCCGATTCAGTTTTAGTCTATGCTCCTAAAAATATATTAGATACTATAACAGGTGCTTTTTCAGGTACTTTGGAGTTAATTGATATTAAAGACACTACAGAGTATGTAATATCTCTTCTTCCTGTTGAAGGAGCTAAATTTATTCCCGATGAAACAACGGCCTCTTTTACCGTTGATTTGTATGTAGAGAAGACTGTAACTGTTCCTTTAATGGGTATTGGGTTCCCTGAAGATAAAATTCTTCGAACTTTTCCAACGAAAGTTGATGTAACCTTTCAGTTGGGTGCTAAGCAATACCAATCTATTAACTCTTCAGATTTTAGTATAACTGTTCCTTATGGAGAGTTACTACAATTAGATAGTAATGAAAAGTATGAGTTAAAACTTCACGTAGTACCTGAGGGGGTTCAAAACGTGAGAATTACTCCAAGTAAGATCGATTTTTTAGTTGAAAAAACGATGTTAAATGACACACAAGATTAAAGTAGGCTTAACGGGAGGTATTGGGAGTGGAAAGAGTGTTGTAGCCAGGATACTGTCTAGCATTGGTATACCGGTTTATGACTCCGACTCACAGGCTAAGCGCTTGACCGTAGAAGATTCTATTATTCGAGAAGAATTGATTTGTTTATTGGGATCTACTATCTATGAAAATAATTCATTAAACAAACAAGAACTAGCGACTTTTCTTTTTGCTTCTGAAGCAAACGCACAAAAGATTAATGGTATTATTCATCCCCGTGTAAAAAGTGATTTTCATTCATGGGTAGAGATACAAGACAAACAAATAGTAGCTATTGAGTCTGCAATTTTAATTGAAGCAGGTTTTTCTTCCGATGTAGATTTTATCATAGCTGTTTATGCGCCTAAAGAAGTACGTATACAACGAACAATGGATCGAGACAGTTTAAGTCGTGAGGATGTAGAAAGTAGACTGTCCAATCAACTGGATGATGAGGATAAAAAAAAGCTAGCCGATTTTGTTGTGATAAATGATGGGATAGAACCTCTAATTCCTCAAATAGATACCTTATTAAGAGTGTTAAATAAAGAGCTACATAAAGATTAGTTATTAATAAGTAATTCTACTTTTGGCTAAATTCTTCACAGTTCTTATTCAAACTACTTTCTCAAATAAACTTACCAATATCTCAATAAATCCTGAATCTTCCCTATAAGATGACATCTTTTGTCATCTATCAAAAATAGTAGGAGGAGATGGTTTCTCACTCATGTAATTAGATATTCTTTGGTAAGTGGGAGTAATGGTGAATCTGTTAAATAGCGTAATCGGCTTCGATAATCTTCGTTTTGTTGATGCCAATAAGCTCACACTCTCATTGATGTGAGCCATGAATCCAAGTCTACTAGAACGATACTTAACCAATTGCTGTTGGTGGATTTAGCAACTGTCGTATAAGACAGCTTGAGTTTGATCTGTTCGAGGGAAGGTAATTTTTTATAGTTGGAGAGAGATGAGTCTATGCAAACGTCTTTTATTTGCAATATTTTAAGTCTGAAAATAGAGAGATTAATAAAAAAGAGAGATAAGAGTTGTTTGTGGGGGGAGTGATTGAAAATTATTCAGTAAACAACCAAGCATCTTGAAAATTCTCATTCTGACGAATTTTGTTTAGATCTTGATAGGCTGTGTTTTTATTTGTATTGCTCATAATGCTGATACGAATAATATTGCCTTTCTGGATGATCTGAGCATCGTCAAACCCTAAATCGTGTAGTTTATCCACCTCTTTCATGGCAACATCCAAAGGAATGGAACTAGTCACAATGATGTGGTAATTTTGTGTTTTAGTCGTTGTTGAGGCTGCTGTGGTCTCTGTAGGGGTAGTAGTTGAAACAGTTTTTTCAACTTTAACCACTGTTTCTGTAACTTTTTGCTCCTGATTATTTGTAGAAGCTGTTACATTGATAGGTTTATCCACTTTAAGCTCTTTAGTTCTAATGGGTTGTTGAGCTGTTTGTTTATTTTGCTCTTTAACTTGTTTGATTTCCTTGCCTTGTATCTCTACTAAAGTTAAAGGCTTTTCCCCTAAGTTATTCAATAATTCAGTAAACGATAACTGAGCATAATTACCTTCTACTATTTCTGTGTTTTCAATGGGAGTTGATAAAAAGAAAAACATAAATAGTATAGCTGCTACCGAAGCAACACTTCTTACTGCAAATCGGTTAATTCTAATGTTATAGTTTTTCTTGTCTTCAACAGGTTGAATGGAGCGTTTCTTTAGGTCTTCTAAGCTTAAAAACCGAAAAGTGTCCAAACCATATAGTGAAGGGGTGGTTAATCTGTTATTAAAAGGTGTAAACTCATAAGCTCCTGAAGTGCTGTAATGCAATTCTCCAATATTGGGGAATAACACTTTACCTTCTTCAAACAGTTCTTCTTTAAGTTTATTTACTTTTTTATCTATTTGTTTAGATGCATCTGAAAAGCTGGTGTTATAAACAGACATATACGATTGAACTAAAAGACCATCATTGAGCTTTAATTGCTCATTGAAGCCTACCATACGCATCGGAGGGATAAATAACTGTTCCTCTTCATCTCTTGATGAGGGGATGTAATGAGTTATAAAGCCTCCTAAGTTAGGTATGATTACACAATCATTCTCAAAAAGTAATGTTTCTATATGTCTAGATAATTCCTTCATTACTGCAAAAATAATAGAAAAAATGGATTAATGCTACATATAATTCAAATATATTTTATCTCATTTTTTATGAAAATTTGAAAAAAACGATTATTTAAATGAGTCAATTAAGAATGACTTTTAATGCCCTATTCTCATTTTTTATTGTCACAAAACGAAGTACAAAAGCAAGAACAATTCATTCAAAGCTAATTCTGAGTACTAAGAAGAGATGTGCGGGTTAAGAAAGTATCTCTTTCTTTCTTTTTTCTAAGAGTTAAAATTTAGAAATGAATTAAATCTACTCTTTACTAAGAGTAAAAAAAGAGAAGTAAAGTACCTAGTCATTTTGTAAAAGATATAAAGGATAAGAGATATACTTAGAATAGTATAAAGTGTAAAGAACCATCAAAAAAGAGAGAATAAAATCGTTCATTTTATTCCTATTTTTCTACCATGAAAAAGAAGTATAGAAAGTTGGTCTAGGATCGAAGCCCCCTCGGTCCTAGACCAAGCACCCTTCAGTCCTAGACCGACCGACCTTCGGTCCTAGACCGATTAATACCTGGCTCACAAGGCTTGTAATATGGGACTAAGATAAACGGTAAAAAGGGTTGTTTTAATCTCTATTTTAGTTTTAAGTCTGAAGTAAAACTCATTGTTATGGAATGAGTTTGTAGGTTGTACTATTTTATTTATAATGTAAGAAGATAAAAATGGCAAACAAATAGTTTTCTAGCTTTGTTTGATTTTAAAATCAAATAAAGGCAGATTTACTTTTACTTGTGTTCTTTTATGACTCAGAACATTGTCCTAAGATGAATACTAAGTAGGAAATCTATGAGGACTGTTTTGAAACTTTTGTTTAACTTTGTCGTGTGTTTATTTAGAGTGTCACAAAAAGAGGGTTTATGTATATTTGTAGTAATTTCTTGATTGCTGAATCTTCTAAACATAAGTATCAATGGAGATAATTTTAGTCTTTGATCATGGGGAAAATGAAAGAGGCTATTGAAGAAGTAAAACACATTCATGAATAAAAAAGATATAGCAATCGTAATACCCATTTATTTGTCTTCTCTTTCTGAAGATGAAAAGAGATCAATAGAACAGTGTTTGAAATTACTATTTGAGTATTCAATTGTTGTTATAAAACCTAAACATTTAGAGATAGATGATATCATTCAGAAATACAAATTGTCTCAAGTAGAGGTGTTTCCTGATGAATGTTTTTCTAGTCTTCGTGCCTATAATAAAACGGTATTAACAGAAGAATTCTATACTCGTTTTCAGAATTATACTTATATGTTAATCTATCAGTTAGATGCTTATGTTTTTAAAGATGAATTGTTAGAATGGGCAACTAAAGGATATGATTATATTGGTGCTCCCTGGCTTCCATATAAAAAACGCTATCTTACTGCGTTTGGTAGATGTAATTTGTTTGTACAGCGTTTGTTTTGTAAACTGTTTACTAAACAGAAATTGAAAAAGAGGTTGAAATACTATGCTTATCATATAGGTAATGGAGGGTTCTCTTTACGAAGAATTAGTAAAATGATTGAAGTTACACGTATTTATAAAAAAAAGATAGACTTTTATATGGCTGATGATAAACCCTTTTATCCGGAAGACCTTTTTCTGCATTTAGAGTTGAGCTTTAACCATCGATTATATACACCAAAATTTAAAGAGGCGCTGCAATTTTTTATAGAGATGAATCCTGAATGGGGGTATCATTATAATCAGAATCAGTTGCCTTTTGGATGCCATGCATGGAGTCATAAAGATTATGCTCCCTTCTGGAAGTCAATTATTAAATAGTATTTTATATGAATAAAGAAGAAATACTTGTTTCTGTTATTATTCCATGCTATAATCAAGCTACTTATTTGTCAGAAACGTTAGAATCATTACTTAGTCAGACCTATAAACTGTGGGAAGGAATTATTGTTAATGATGGTTCTCCTGATAATACAGAAGAGATAGCTTTAAAATACGTGGAGAATGATAAACGTTTCAAATATGTTTATAAAGAAAATGGAGGACTTTCATCGGCAAGAAATAAGGGGATAGAACTAGCTAATGGAGAATACATACTTCCTCTTGATTCTGATGACACTATAGAACCTGAATACTTGAGGAAAGCCATTGATGTTTTTACAAAGGTTCCCCAAACGAAGTTGGTCTATTGTTTAGCTGTTTATTTTGGAACAGTAGAGGGCAATTGGGATGTGTCTTATATGAATTATAAAAAACTTTTGTTAGGTAATTCTATATTTTGCTCTGCTTTTTTTCGAAAAGAAGATTGGATTAAGATAGGAGGATATGATGAAAAGATGATATCTGGTTATGAAGATTGGGACTTTTATATTCGTCTTTTGGATGAGGAAAGTATAGTACATCAAATACCTCTTGTTTTATTTAATTATCGAAAGAAAGAAGTATCCATGGTTACTCATTTAGAACAGAAAAAGCATCGAGATATTGTGGAGGACTATCTTTATAACAAACATAGAGATAAATACTCTTATTATTGGGGAAACATGATAGATGTTATACGAGAATTTGAATATTATAAACGTAAAGTGGAACGATATAGAAATAAATGGTATCGTCAGTGGTTTAAAAGAGTAAAGAATATATGCAATCGTTACTTTTCAATGTTCTAAAGTCTATGATAATGAAAAAAAGAGTAATGTTTCTTCATGATACTTTCCCTGCTGGTGGAGCAGAAAGAGTCACTCTTGATATTGCTAATTATGTTAAGACATTTGGGTATGAGGTTTTTGTTTGTTCACGTTTGTTAAACGTATTTGAAAATAAAAACATTCAAGTAATTGAACTACCAGATAAAGAGACTCTTGATTCATATATTAACATTGATTTTCTTATAAATACAGTAAAAAAACTAGATATAAATATATTTATTCTTGTAGGACAGAAATTAGTGGATTTATCTGAAGAAATGCATCTACGAACCAGTTGCAAATTGGTTTTTTCGTTACATAGCATCCCTCTTTGGGAGATTGTTCATTTCTTATATGAAAAGAAGAAAAAAGGTCGAAAATCTATAGGGAAAATGTTGGAATGGTATTTGTTGACTTACCCTAAAACTATGTGGTTGAGAAAATATGATAAACTTATAATAAATACATATGATCGTATTTATCAATCAGTAAATGTCTTTACTGTATTGTGTGAAGAATATAAAAGGCAATATTTGCAAATATGGAAGCCAAATCAAGACAAAATAAATGTAATTTATAATACAGAGAGAGTCCTAGGAACTGTTAATCTTGACAAGAAGAAACAGGTCATATTTGTTGGACGTCTTACCTATGAAGACAAACGAGTTGATAAGTTGCTTAAGATATGGAAACAGATTTATAAAAAAACAAAACAATGGGAACTCATTATTGTTGGGGATGGTCCCGAACGTGTAGATCTAGAGACATATGTGAATAGAAAAAAAATAGAACGAGTAAAGTTTGTAGGATATACTAACAATGTGCAATCATATTATAATGATGCATCTATTCTTTGTCTTACGTCTGTATATGAAGGTTGGCCTCTTTGTCTTTCCGAGGCACAAGCCAATGGGGTAATACCTATGGCATTTGATTGTACTGCAGGAGTACACGAAATGCTTTCTCCATCTGGAATAAATGGTTTTTTAATACCTCCTTTTAACCTAAAAAAATATGCAAAAACTTTATTAGCGTTGATGAAAGATTCTGAAAAACAAAATGCAATGAGACCCGGATTAATTGCAAAGGCTGCACAATATGCACCTGAAATTATTGGGGAAAAGTGGTTGAACTTATTTGATTCGTTATTAAAAGATGAAAAATAGAATAGAATCCCCTTTAGTTTCTATTATTATACCGGTGTATAATAGTGAAACGTATGTAGAAGAATGTATTTGTAGTGCCCTTAATCAAACCTATCGAAATCTAGAGATTATTGTAGTAAATGATGGAAGCACTGATGACAGTATTCATATTATAGAAAGGCTTAAACTTCAAGATAATCGTATCGTATGTATTAGTCAATCGAATCAAGGGAACTCTTTTGCTCGGAAAACGGGGGTTGAGAAAGCGTTAGGTAAATATATACAATATTTAGATGCTGATGATACTTTGATAAATGATGCTATAGAACGACTAGTTTCTAAAGCGGAAGAAACTAATGCAGATATTGTGTCTGCTCCATTTTTCTTTTGCTACTCTAATAAAGAATCTGTATTATCCGCTAATATACCTTTTGTAGAGTTGACAGGTATAGAGTATTATAGACTGATTTTAGAGGAAAAAGCGTATTGGAGTGTATGGTCAAATTTTCAAAAACGCTCTTTATATCAAAATTCAATAGAAACAGTGACAGATATCTCCATAGGAGAAGACGCCATTTTAATGACGCAATTGATTTTTTATGCAAATAAAATAGCATCGGTTGCAACTCCTATACTTAACTATAATCGACATGAGGGTTCTATAACTTATGAGATAAATCATTTGAAGTATATGCAGTTTCGAGCATACCAAAACTGGATTAAAACTTATTTAGAAAAAATAGGATTGAAACAGACTTTCGAGAAAGAATTACTGTTGATGCATTTGCAATCGACTTTTCACGGAATATCTTGGGGGTTTTGGGATTATACTAAGAAAGATATGAAAATATTGGATAGTAGTTTTAGATTATATCCTGATCTAAAATCTATCTTGACTCGAAGACAACGTAAAATATATACTTGTTTCAAGGTTTCACCAATCTTAGGATTTCTCAGATTGAAATATTATAAATGGAAAAAGAAAATATAAGGTTATGAATTTATTTCCCAGATGGAGAAGGAGTTGTTATAAGAGGCTTCTTCGGATGAAATTAATATCCCCCAAGGTTATTTTGAATTTGGATGGAGGAGTTTCTTCTCAGATGCATCAATATTTGCTTGGACAATTGTATGCTGAGAAAGGATATCAGGTTCGCTATGATCTCACTTTCTTTGACGAATGGGGAGGAGATTTAAATAATCAGTTTGTACGTAACTTTGATCTATTGAAGGCTTTCCCATATCTTCAGTTCAAAAAAGCTTCTTATACAGCTGTACAGTTGTACAAAAGAAAATTCTATGTTACCGGTAATAATACGGGTGTGCGGATAGAGGATTTTAGTTTTCTTGAAGAAAAACCTCCGGTTTATTTGGGAGGATATTATCATTTGCCTGCTTCCATTTGGCTTCCTGCATTTCGACGTTTGTATCGAATGGAAAAAGGGGTGTTAGATAATGAAAATTCTAAACTTTGTGAAGAAATCATGTCTCGCCCATGCTCTATTGGTATTCATGTACGAAGAGGAGACTTAAAAATTGAAATGTTTGATTATGGAAAACCTGCTTCTTTAGCATATTTTAAAAAGGCTGTTTCTTTCTTTAAAGAAAAGAATCCAAAGGCCTATTTTTATTTCTTTTCAGATGAACCTGACTGGGTTACTGATGAGTTAATTCCTTTTCTTCATTTGATGGAGAATTTTACAATTGTAGATATAAATGGTTCAGATAAGGGATACATGGACTTGTTTTTAATGGCTCATTGTCAGCATCAAATAACAAGTAAAGGAACTTTAGGTAAGTATGCTGCTCTTTTAACAGATAATGCTGAAAAACAGGTAATACTTTGTGACGATGAAATAGAGTATATGTGGAAAGAATTATTATATAATCCTATCTTTA
Source organism: uncultured Bacteroides sp. (assembly GCA_964528875.1). Lineage (GTDB taxonomy): Bacteria > Bacteroidota > Bacteroidia > Bacteroidales > Bacteroidaceae > Bacteroides_E. The sequence continues at coordinate 8,721 of CAZGUI010000023.1, forward strand.
TTTAATAATATGTTAGAACTAGAAAATTATAAAAAGATAAATCAGTCTTTTAGACGTGAGTTGATTTTCCATATGGGATGTGATTCTGGATTTTATTCAGAGTTCAACAATATGGTACTAGCCATTATTTATTGTTTATTAGGAGGTATCAAATTTACAATGTATTCTGCAGATGCTAACTTTAAGTATAAAGAGGGTTGGAGTGATTATTTTTTACCTTTCTGTGAGGAGGTGGATAATAAATTTCATCATAAATTCAATGCACGTGCTGAAGATCCTTGGTTTGATATTCATGGATTGGACAGATGGAGGTACATCTGGTGGAGACTAAATAATAAACGGACTTACCTTACTTTTGATTTGTTTTGTAAGTTTCGAATGGTCTCGTTTTCTCGACTGAATATTTCTACTCCGATACATGGGCTGGAAGGTGGATTACGTGAGATTACTCGTCAAATAGTAAATATGATATATCGATTTAATAGTCAAACAGCAGAGGAAATTGAGGATCTTATAAAATCTTTGGATTTATCCCCTAAATATGTTGGTTTTCACATACGAGGAGGAGATAAGTTTGTCGAACATAAACTAGAGCAATGTGCAGTGTATATTCAAAAAGCTGAACAAAAGACCTCTTTGAGAGATGCCTTTGTCTTATCAGATGATTATACTATTATTGAAGCTTTGCGGCGAGATTTTCCAACTTGGAATTTTTTTACTCTTACAGGTTCTACCGAAAGAGGGTATTTTCATTCGGATTTTCAGAAGATGGAGGGTATAGATAAAAAAAAGGATATGATAAAACTTTTTGCTGCTATAGAAATATTGAGGAAATCTGAAGTGTTTGTAGGAACATTCAGTTCTAATCCTGGAATGTTTTTAGGGATGTGTATGGATAATGTTTATGGAGTAGACTATGATGACTGGCTTTTATGGTAATATTTTGTGAGTGGGATTAGTTATGTGAAATACAATTGAAGTTTCTTTTTTCCTTGCATTCTTAACGTTATTAGGGATATACTCGATAAATTTATGAAAGTCCATGTTTAAAATTGAATCAGAACACATAAGTATTTCATTTTTTAGCTAATGTTAAAGGCAAAGGCATAAAAAAAACGAATAAACAAATGAAACGGCTGTCATTTCAGTCGTTTTATTGTATATTTGCGACCTTAACTTATTTAATGTTTTGTAATGAAGGAGTTTATACAATTGATGCGACGCTTTGTGTCGCCCTATAAAAAATACATGGGATGGGCTGTTCTGCTCAATATCTTCTCTGCTGTCTTCAATGTTTTCTCGTTTACCTTACTTATTCCACTTTTAAGCATCTTGTTTAAAACAGGAGATGTAGAAGAAGTGTATGAATTCATGGCATGGGGTAGTGGAAATTTTAAAGATGTGGCCATCAATAACTTCTATTATTACTTTACTGAGATGATTCAATCACATGGTGCAATTACCTCTTTGATATTTATTGGGTTGATGCTTGCATTTATGACTTTGCTGAAGACCTCTTGTTATTTTGCTTCTTCTGCAGTGATGATTCCTTTGCGTACAGGTGTGGTTCGCGACATCCGTATCATGGTCTATGCAAAGGTGATGCGTCTTCCGATGAGTTTCTTTTCCGAAGAACGTAAGGGGGACATCATTGCTCGTATGAGTGGTGATGTGGGTGAAGTGGAGAACTCCATTACCAGTTCACTGGATATGCTTATCAAAAATCCTATTCTTGTACTCCTCTATTTTTCTACTTTAATTTTTACCAGTTGGCAACTGACACTATTCACCATATTGGTACTTCCTGTTATGGGCTGGATTATGGGACGAGTTGGGCGTAAGCTAAAACGTCAATCACACGAGGCACAATCGAAGTGGAGTGACACCATGTCGCAATTGGAAGAGACCTTGGGAGGACTGCGTATCATTAAGGCGTTTATTGCTGAAGACCGGATGATTAACCGGTTTACCCGTTGTAGCAACGAACTTCGTACAGCTACCAATAAAGTGGCCATCAGGCAGGCATTGGCTCACCCTGTAAGTGAGTTTCTTGGAACACTTCTAATTGTTGCAGTCCTATGGTTTGGTGGAGCTTTGATTCTGAATGAGAATTCCAGTATAAATGCTCCTACATTTATTTTCTATATGGTGATTCTATATAGTATTATCAATCCATTGAAAGAATTTGCTAAAGCCGGATATAACATTCCTAAAGGTTTGGCATCTATGGAACGTGTTGATAAGATTTTGAAAGCGGTGAATCCCATCAAAGAGGTTGAGAATCCTAAACCGTTGAAAGGGTTGAACGATAAAATTGAGTTTACAGACATTTCATTTAGCTATGACGGTACTAAAGAGGTGTTGAAACATATTAATCTGAGCGTCCCAAAAGGTTCAACGGTTGCTTTAGTGGGGCAGTCGGGATCGGGTAAATCTACGTTGGTTGATCTTCTTCCCCGTTACCACGATGTGCAGCAAGGCGATATTGTTATTGATGGAACAAGCATTCGTGATGTTAGTTTTAAAGACTTGCGTAGCCTGATTGGAAATGTGAATCAGGAAGCTATCTTATTTAACGATAGTATTTTCAACAACATCTCTTTCGGAGTGGAAAATGCAACGATGGAAGATGTTATTGAAGCGGCAAAGATTGCCAATGCACACGATTTTATAATGGAGAAACCCGAAGGCTATGATACCAATATTGGTGATCGTGGAGGTAAGCTTTCCGGTGGGCAGAGACAACGCATAAGTATTGCTCGTGCTATACTTAAAAACCCTCCTATTTTGATTCTAGATGAGGCAACATCAGCTTTGGATACTGAATCGGAACGTTTGGTACAAGAGGCATTGGAACGATTGATGAAAACGCGTACAACAATAGCTATTGCACACAGGCTCTCGACTATCAAGAATGCCGATGAGATTTGTGTGTTGCACGAAGGTGAGATTGTAGAACGTGGAAATCATGAAGATTTATTGGCTCTGAATGGGTATTACAAACGCTTGAATGATATGCAAGCACTTTGATGATAATAAATCCCTAAATAGCCGGTAAAACTGAATGGGAGCATTTCAAAATAGTGCACTCTTACCAATTTTGTATTAACATCAACAAAAAAGTTGACTTTTATAAATATAAATCTTTTCAAGTTTCCCCTCACAACTAACGGGAAGTTTGGAAAGATTTTTTTTAATCGACCTATTCCTTAATGTTTTTATAAGTATATGTTTAATGTAAGCATCTAATGATTACTCTAATACATAATGTGTAAAGATTAAAGTATTGAAAAAAAATCAAGAATAGAGTATTCAAAGATTTTAATGCAAGAAGGTTAAAAATATGAAATAAGCAAAATAAACTATTTTTTAGTTTGTATTCTTTTCAAGATCAAATGATTATGTCTTGTTTTATGCTTTAGGTTCTTTTTGTTTTTTGGGTTAAAATGCTGTAATCATTTTGGTGTATATTAAAAAATGTAATAGCTTTACATTCGTTTAATAAAATGAAGGTAAATTAGCTGATAATGATAGAGCTAAATAATGAGATAGGTATTCAAGATTTAGAAAGAATTATTTTCAATAATGAGAAAATAAAAATATCTGAGAGTACTATTTGCACAGTAGAGGAGAGCTATGATTTTCTGAAGAGTTTTTCAAACGATAAGATTATTTATGGTATAAATACGGGGTTTGGACCTATGGCTCAATACCGTATTGACGATGAGTCACTAAAAGAACTACAATACAATATAATAAGAAGCCATTCTACAGGAGCAGGTGAAAAGCTGCCCGATATATATGTTAGGGCTGCAATGGTTGCTCGCTTATTCACTTTTTTACAGGGTAAATCGGGTGTACATCCACAAATTGTTTCTTTACTGGTTACCTTTATAAACAATGAAATATATCCTTTCGTTCCCGAACATGGTAGTGTAGGTGCTAGTGGTGATTTGGTTCAATTAGCTCACATTATGCTGACGTTAATTGGAGAAGGGGAGGTTTCTTTCCATGGAGAATTGAGAGATACTGCGAGTGTTTTGAAGGAATTAAATATTTCTCCATTGGAAATTTACATACGTGAAGGATTGTCTGGAGTGAATGGAACCTCTGTTATGACAGGTATTGGTATTGTAAACTTAATCTATGCCAAGAGGTTATTGGATAAAACACTTTATTCATCCATTTTGATGAATGAAATAGCATCCTCTTATGATGACTTTTTTGCCACTCCTTTAAATGAGGCTAAGCTCCATGAAGGACAGCGGTATGTAGCTTCTTTTATGAAAGATAAAGCCAAAGGAAGCAAACGATTATTGAAAAGAAAGGCAGTATTATATGATCAAAAACATACGGAGAAAGTATTTAAGCACAAAGTACAACCTTTTTATTCTCTTCGTTGTGTCCCTCAGATTTTAGGGCCAATATACGATCAGTTAGTAAGTACAGAGCAAGTTTTGCTAAATGAAATAAACTCTGCCGGAGATAATCCAATCATTGACAAAGACACCCAAGATGTTTATCATGGAGGGAATTTTCATGGGGATTACATCTCTTTTGAAATGGATAAACTTAAAATTGCTATTACTAAGTTGACAATGTTGTGTGAGCGACAAATTAACTATTTGTTTCACGATAAGGTAAATGAAATTTTACCTCCTTTTGTTAATATGGGTGTACTTGGATTAAACTATGGTTTACAAGCATCACAATTTACTGCAACATCAACAACGGCTGAGTGTCAAACATTATCCAACCCAATGTATATTCACAGTATCCCGAATAATAACGACAATCAAGATATTGTGAGTATGGGAACCAATTCAGCACTCTTAACGAAAAGGGTAATTGAAAATTCCTATCAAGTACTATCCGTCTTATATATGGGAGTAGTACAGGCCGTTGATATATTAAAAATAGCGGATGATTTAAGTTCTGATACGCGGAAAATATACGATGAAATAAGGAGTTTCTTTCCTGCTTTTATTGAAGATACCCCTAAGTATAAAGCCATAGAAGAGATGATTGTTTATTTAAAAAAGGTAGCTTTATGAAATATGCATTAGTTACGGGTGGTAGCCGTGGAATAGGTAGAGCTATTTGTTTGGACCTTGCTGAGAAAGGATATCATGTTTTAATAAACTATCAGAGCAATGTTGTTGAGGCTCAAAAAACATTAGAGCTTGTACAGGAAAAAGGTTCTGATGGTGAATTAATGCAGTTTGATGTTGTCAATAAGAAGGAGGTTTTAGAAAAACTTCAAGCGTGGAAAGAAAACCACAAAGACGATTATATTGAGGTCTTAATTAATAATGCAGGAATTCGCAAAGATAATTTGCTGCTTTGGATGATGGACGAGGAGTGGGATTCGGTTACAGATATAACCATCAAAGGATTCTATAACGTAACACAAGCGTTATTGAAAGATATGTTGGTCGCAAAATTTGGCCGAATTATTAATATTGTTTCACTATCGGGCATTAAAGGTATGCCTGGGCAAACGAACTATTCTGCAGCTAAAGGAGCTGTGATTGCTGCTACTAAGGCATTAGCACAAGAAGTAGGACGTAAGAAAGTGACTGTAAATGCTATTGCTCCAGGATTCATACGTACGGACATGACCGATGATTTAGACGAAAAAGAGTTGAAGAAGTTAGTTCCTATGGGACGTTTTGGTAACCCCGAGGAAGTAGCTTCTCTCGTCGGTTTTTTAGTATCGAAAGAAGCAGAGTATATTACAGGAGAAGTTATTTCAATTAACGGAGGTTTATATACCTAAAAGGATGAGTAAGAGAGTTGTTATTACAGGGATGGGAATCTATTCCTGTATTGGAAAAAATCAAACAGAAGTAAAAGATTCATTATATAATGGAAAGTCGGGTATAGGTCTTGATTTAGAGAGAAAGAAGATGGGATACACCTCTTCTTTAACAGGTATTATTGAGCGTCCTAACTTAAAAGGTATACTAGATAGAAAGGAGCGAATGTATTTGCCTGAACAAGGTGAGTATGCTGTCGTTGCTACGTTAGAGGCTTTTAAAGAGGCTAAAATAGATAAAGATTTTCTTGAACAGAATGAGGTTGGTGTTTTATATGGAAATGATAGTAGTACAGAGCCTGTAATTAATGCCATAGATATTATTCGTGAAAAGAAAAACACAATGATGGTAGGATCAAAGTCGATTTTTCAATCGATGAATTCTACGGTTTCAATGAATCTTTCTGTTATCTTTAAGTTGAAAGGAATAAACTTCACCATTTCCGGTGCTTGTGCAAGTGGTTCACATTCCATTGGAATGGCTTATTTACTTATTAAGGGAGGTCTTCAAGAGTGTGTACTTTGTGGTGGAGCTCAAGAAGTAAATATATATTCTGTAGGTAGTTTCGATGGGTTAGGAGCCTTTTCAAATCGTGAATCCGATCCAAAGAAAGCATCTCGTCCCTTTGATAAAGAGCGAGATGGATTAGTCCCCAGTGGTGGTGCTGCCAGCTTAGTTCTTGAGACTTATGAATCGGCAGTTAAAAGAGGGGCTCCAATTTTAGCTGAAGTCGTAGGTTATGGCTTTTCTTCCAATGGAGATCATATTTCAGTTCCTAATGTGGATGGACCTATGCGCTCACTAAACATGGCACTTAAACAGTCGGGAGTAGCTCTTGACGATATAAAATATATAAATGCTCATGCCACATCTACTCAAATAGGAGATTTGAATGAGGCTAAAGCAATAACAGAAGTATTTAAGGGATATCAACCTTATGTTGCATCTACTAAATCGATGACCGGACATGAAATGTGGATGGCCGGTGTGAGTGAAACCATATACTCGGTTTTAATGATGAACAACAACTTTATTGCTCCTAATGTTAATTTTGAGGGGGTAGAAGAGGGATTTCCGGAAATGTTAATTCCTCAACAACGTGTGGATATGGAATTTGATGCTTTCGTTTCAAACTCCTTTGGTTTTGGAGGAACCAATGCAGCCCTTGTAGTGAAAAAGTTTAAGTAAAACAAACAAAAATAGATGTCGAACAATCAGATGAATAGTGAAATAATTGAGAAAATAAGAAATGTTTTAGCTGAAGAGTTTGAAGTGGATATAGAAGATATTCAACCGGATGCTCCTTTAATGCAAACATTGGAATTAGATAGTTTGGATTTGGTGGATATGGTGGTGCTTATTGAAAATGAATTTGGCTTCACTTTAACACTACAAGACTTTCAACAAATAAAAACATTTCAAGATCTTTATACCTTAATCTTTAAGTTTACTGAAGAAAATAAGTAATGACTGAAAAATGGAAAGGACAGACTAGAGGAGGAGTGCTTGGGTATCTCTTCTTTGTGTATCTAATCCAATTTTTAGGGGTGAGAGTTGCTTACATTTTTCTTTCTTTTGTCGTTGTTTATTTTATTCCTTTTGCTCCAAAAGCAACTAAAAGCACTTGGCAATATTCCCGTAAGATTCTAAAAAATGGATATATTAAATCCATAGGTTTCTTGTTTTTGAACTACTATCGATTGGGTCAAATCCTTATTGACAAGGTAGCGATTGGAGCAGGGAAAAAAGATCAATATCATTTTGAATTTGAGAATTATACTGGCTTTTTAGACCTTTTAGACAGTGATATGGGTGTTATAATGATTGGTGCTCACGTTGGCAATTGGGAAATTGGTGTACCTTTTTTTGATGAATATGCTAAAAAAATTAATATCGTTATGTACGATAACGAACATGAAAGAATTAAAGCTATTCTTGAAAAGAATCAAACAACACAAACATTTAAAGTCATAGCTGTTAATAAAGATAGTTTCAATCATGTTTTTGAAATATCTAAGGCTTTGAATAACAAAGAGTATATTTGCTTTCAGGGAGATAGGTATGTCAGTGAAGAGAAAGTTTTAGAATCTACATTATTAAATAAAAAAGCAGACTTTCCGTTAGGCCCATTTTTATTGGCTTCAAAAATGAAAACTCCTGTAGTTTTCTATTTTGCTATGAGGGAACCCGGAATGACCTATCGTTTTTATTTCTATCAAGCAGATCTTAGCTACGACTCTAAAGAAGGTATGCAAATTCTACTGAATCAATATACTTCCATATTAGGTAGTATACTTCAGAAATACCCGGAACAGTGGTTTAATTATTATAGTTTTTGGAAAAATTAATTCATGTAAATACGAAACACAAATGATAAATCAACGATACACCAAAGAAAACTATAGTGCCGGTGAAGCTCAGCGAATAGCTCACGAGATAGCTTTTGGTCCTATTGTATTTCAAATTTCACGTTTGATGATTAAATTTGGACTCTTTGAGCTTTTATCAAATCACAAAGAAGGGCTTACTTTGGATGAGATTATTGTACAAACGAAATTGTCTAAGTATGCTGTGAAAATTCTTTTAGAATCTTCTCTAACCATAGGCTCTGTACTTTTTCAAAATGAGAAGTTCGTTTTGTCAAAAATAGGCTGGTTTCTATTGAAAGATGAAATGTTACGTGTTAATATGGACTTCAATCACGATGTGAATTATAAAGGTTTATTTCATTTAGAGGAAGCTTTACTCGAAGGTAAACCTGCAGGCTTGAAAGAGTTGGGAAATTGGCCTACTATATATGAAGGCTTGTCTTCTTTAGAAAAAGGAGTGCAAGATAGCTGGTTTGCTTTTGATCATTTTTATTCCAATGGTTCTTTTAAAGAAGCTCTTCAAGTTGTTTTTACTCATCAGGTCAATCGGTTACTGGATGTTGGTGGAAATACAGGGAAGTGGGCTTTAGAGTGTGTCAATTATGATTCTACTGTTGAAGTAACTATTGCAGACTTACCACAACAAATTGAGATGATGAAAAAAAACACAGCTACTGACCCATACTCTAATCGTATTCATGGGTATGGAGTGGATTTATTGGATGAAAAGAGTGTATTGCCTAAGGGATTTGATGTAGTATGGATGAGTCAGTTTTTAGACTGTTTCTCAGAGGAAGAAGTAGTCAGGATACTTTCTAAAGCAAAACAAAGCCTGTCTGAAGAGGGGCGAATCTTTATAATGGAAACGCTTTGGGATCGTCAAAAATTTGAAACTGCTTCCTACGATTTAACTCAAATCAGCGTTTATTTCACAGCCATGGCCAATGGAAACAGTAAAATGTTTTATTCTGAAGATTTAATAGAGTATATAAAACGAGCAGGATTGGAAGTGGAACATATTTATGATCATCTAGGGTATGGACATAGCATTTTACAGTGTAAACGCTAGTTATGGAAAATATAGAATATTTAGGAGAGAAAGTTTTTCAGTTGATTCCCCAAAGAGCCCCCATAGTGATGATTGATGGATTCAAAGGATTCAGAGATGATGTCTCTTTAACCTCGTTGAATATATCAGAAGATAATATCTTTGTACACAATGGATGCTTTATAGAATCCGGAGTTATAGAGCATGTTGCTCAATCGGCTGCAGCTAGAGTGGGGTATCTTGCCCATCAAAATAAAAAAGAAATACCTTTAGGGTTTATCGGGTCTGTTGATAAATTTGAATTTGTAGAATTACCTACTGTTGGTGATGTGTTAAATACTGAAATTTCTATTGTTCAAGAGATTTTTGATATTACATTGATTCACGCAAAGGTATTTAATCGTGATAAAATGATTGCTTCAGGTAATATGAAGATTTTTTTACAGAAAAATGAGAAAGAGTAAACCATACGATGAAGAGAAAATAGCTTTAGTAAATAGAGCGCGTATTAAAGTGCGTTTTAGTGAAACTGATGCTATGGGGGTAGTTTGGCATGGAAACTACATTAAGTTCTTTGAAGATGGTCGTGAGGCATTTGGACAGGAGTTTGGACTAGAATATCTTTTGATTTACGAAAGTGGTTTTACTGCTCCAATAGTAGATGTTGGATGCCAATATAAACACTCCCTTACTTTTGGGGAAGAAGTTATTATTGAAACCGGTTATGTGCCTTGTGCTGCTGCTAAGATTCAGTTTATCTATAAAATATTGAGAGCTTCTGATGAACAAATAATGGCTCAAGGTCATACTGTACAAGTGTTTCTGAATTCATCAAAAGAATTGGAATTGCTAAATCCTAAATTCTATAAAGAGTGGAAAGGTAGATGGAATCTATAAGAAAAACCTACATAATAGCAGATACTTTGATGAGTTCTCTGGGTGGAAATACCGACGAGAACTTGAAAGCAATAGAACGATATCGATCGGGGATAGTTTTAGGTAATTATTTGAGAGTGTCGGAAACTGCTATGCCTGTAGCTCTTATTGATGAGAACTTTTATTCCTCATTACAGCAGAATATCCAAGGTGATTTTTCCAGAGCAGAACTTTTAATTATTCAGGCAATTAGAGAAGTATTGCGACAAATAGATTTAGATATCAGCTCTCAAAAAACAGGTCTTATCATTTCCACCACTAAAGGAAATATAGACTTACTTACTACCTCGGAAGGTGCAGTTAATTCTTCAGTGTATCTTCCCTCTTTAGCTAAAAAAATAGCTCATTATTTTAATGTTACGCGTGAAATTCAAATCGTTTCAAATGCTTGTATCTCTGGTGTATCTTCATTAATCATAGCTAAAAGGTATATTGAAAGTGGAGCTTTTGACCATGTCATCGTAGTAGGGTGCGATGTATTATCTCGTTTTATAACAAGTGGATTTATGTCTTTCAAATCCATTAGTCCAACCCGTTGCAAACCCTATGATACTGCTAGAGATGGTCTGAGTTTAGGTGAGGCTTGTGGTGTTATGGTTTTAAGTAGTGCATATCAAGAAGGTGCAGTGGTGTTGTCGGGTGGTGCTATAAGTAATGATGCAAACCACATATCAGGGCCTTCAAGAACAGGTTATGAATTGCATTTAGCTATAAAGAGGGCTATGGAGGAGGCACAAGTTTCTTCGCATGACATTAGTTTTGTTAATCTGCATGGAACTGCTACCCTCTATAATGATGAAATGGAGTCTAAAGCTATAGAACTAAGTCGGTTGAGTGAAGTACCGGTACAGAGCTTAAAAGGCTATTTTGGACATACACTAGGTGCATCGGGAGTTATTGAATCTATCATTTCAATTCATCAACTGAAAAAAGGTCGGCTATGGGGAACTTTAGGCTTTGAAACGTTAGGTACTCCTAAATATTTACAGGTATTTAATAAACATTCCTCTATCCCTATGAAGCATTGTCTTAAAACAGCGTCAGGTTTTGGTGGATGTAACGCTTCTGTTGTTTTTAGTCTTCCTGAATTTGCCCAAACTCAATCCAAAGGGACTACTACCTATACTTATAGTGTTGAGAGAAGAGTGATTATTCAAAACAGTAAGATTATTGTAGATGGAGAGTCTAATTTTCAATCGGAAGCTACTGATTTTGGTCTTTTCATTCGGGAAGCGTTTAGAAGTCTGAATGAATCCGATATGAAATTCTATAAAATGGACAATTTATGCAAGCTGGGTTATATGGCAGCCTTCCATTTATTAAAGGATATCAAATACAATGAAGAGAAAATAGCTATTCTTTGTGCAAATAAAAGTTCCTCTTTAGATACTGACTTGAAGCATGTTGAGCAAATAAATCGGTATGGAGATGCAGGAGCTAGTCCTTCTGTTTTTGTTTACACTTTACCCAATGTGGTACTAGGTGAGATTTGCATTAAGTATAAGATAAAAGGAGAAAATACATTCTTTATTGCAGAACAGTATGAAGAGCAAGAACTGACTGAATATGCAAAAATGGTATTACAAAAGAATAACTTAGATTATTGTATTGTAGGTTGGTGTGAGTTATATAAAAACAATTATAAAGCAGATTTTAAATTAATAAAGCAGAATAGATATGGAACAGTTAATAGAGAACTTAAAGAAACAATTGATTGAAGCTCTAAACTTGGAAGATATTACCCCCGATGATATTGATGTCAGTGCTCCTTTGTTTGGCGAAGGATTGGCTTTAGATTCAATTGATGCATTGGAAATTATGCTGATTTTAGAGAGAGAGTACGGAGTTAAGATTGAAAATTCTGCTGAAGCAAAAGAAATATTTTACTCTGTTCAAACTTTAGCCAATTACATCCAAGAAAATCAAAAATGACAAGAGTTTATGTAACCGGATTAGGTGTGGTCTCTGCTATAGGATTGAATGTTATGGAGAATGTTAACTCCTTACGTTCACAAAAGACAGGAATAGGTAGAAATACACTTTTTACAACAAAACTAAATGTTCCGGTAGGTCAGGTCAAGTATAGCAATGAAGATATCTGTACTTTGCTTGGTCTTCAAGTTAAACAAGGTGTTTCAAGAACAGCTTTGTTAGGAATGTTAGCAGCTAAAGAGGCGTTAGAAGATGCAGGTGTTGACTCCGGTTACAAAAATAGAGGTCTTATCTCAGCTACTTCTGTAGGGGGAATGGACTTAAGTGAAAACTTTTACAAATTATACAGAGCAGACAATTCTTCCGGGGATTTACATGACTTGCTTATGCACGATTGCGGCGCGAGTACAAAGGCTATAGCATCCTACCTGAATATTGATGGATTTACAACTACAATCAGTACGGCTTGTTCCTCTGCCTCTAATGCTATTATGTTGGGTGCACGTTTAATTAAACAAGGATTGCTAGACACTGTAGTTGTAGGAGGTACCGATGCATTATGTCGGTTTACAATGAATGGGTTTAATTCCTTGTTGATTTTAGATCAAGAACTGTGCCGACCTTTTGATAATTCACGTAATGGCTTGAATTTAGGGGAGGGAGCCGGTTATTTAGTACTACAATCGGATAAGGTAATAACTCCCAATAAAAAGCCTTATTGTGAACTTACAGGCTATTCAAATGTGAATGAAGCATATCATCAAACGGGTAGTTCTCCTGAGGGTGATGGTGCTTTAGACGCTATGAACGAAGCCTTGAGAATTGCACAAATCGCTCCCGAGGAAATTGATTACATAAACGTACATGGAACAGGAACTCCTACAAACGATTATTCGGAAGGAATGGCTATGAAACGTTTGTTTGGAGAGCATATGCCCCCTTTTAGTTCGGTGAAGTCGTATATTGGTCATACATTAGGAGCTTCAGAGGGTATTGAGGCTGTATATTCTGCCCTCTCAGTAAAAGAGGGGTTCTTATATCCTAATCTAAACTTCAATACATCCATTGAGGGATTAGGTTTACAACCTCAAATGGAATGGAAAGAGAGGGAAAGCCTAAGGAATGTCCTTTCCAACTCTTTTGGTTTTGGTGGAAGTAACTCTTCTTTAATCTTTTCATTAATTAAATAACGATGGCCTATTTTATAAATCGCATTTCAGATCTGAATTTTGGTGTTAGATGTATTGATAATGTAGAGACTATCTGTATGGATGAACCTGATTATAAGGCTATCATTACGAATGCCAATATGCGTAGGAGAATGAGCCGAATCATTAAGATGTCCGTATCTTCCGCTTTGGATTGCATTAAAGACGTAGATTCTACTCAAATTGAAGCCATCATCACAGCTACAGGTTTAGGTTGTTTACATGATACAGAGAAGTTTATGGATAACCTCATGAAGTATGATGAAGGAGCATTAAATCCGACTACTTTTATTCAATCTACCTTTAATACTGTAAGTGCTCAAATAGCTTTACTCTTAGGATTAAAGGTTTACAATATGACTTATGTGCATGGTGGACTGAGTTTTGAAACTGCGTTGACAGATGCTTTATTGTGCTTGGATGAAGGAAAGAAACAGGTGTTGCTTGGTGCTTTTGATGAATTGACTGAAACCGGGTTTATTTTACAAAACAAATTAGGTCTCTTTAGAAACGGGATAAAAGCAGGTGAAGGAGCACAGTTCTTTTTGTTAAGTAATGAAAGAACAGAGCAGACTCAAGCAGAAATTATAAGTGCAGAAACTTTTACGAATGACTTTATCTCTTCTGATATCAACCTAAGGATAAAAAGCTTTTTGTCAAAAAATAAATTAATGGAGAATGATGTTTCGCTCTTTATCTCCGGGAAGAATGGTAATGTTTCTAAAGATATAAAATATAAAAAGGTCGAAGATCAACTATTTTCTAAGGCTCATTGTGTGGGGTTCAAGCAAGATTGTGGTGAATATCCTACAGCTATGGCTTATGGATTGAACTTCGCTGTGCAAAAACTCATAACACAAGGTGGAGAATATGCTTTACTCTTTAATCATCACGGTGTGAATGAAAACTCTTTAATTTTGATTAAAAAAATGTTATGATTTGGCTAGTGCTTATTATACTACTTCTGCTTCTTATATTTGCTGTGTATGCTTCGTATAGTATTCAGCTGGGGTTCTATATTAAGTCCATATGTCGTATGAGAATCAATGAGAAAATAGTCTATTTAACTTTTGATGATGGACCTGACCCAATACAAACCCCTAAAATATTAGAAGTTCTTAAAGAATATGGTGCTGTTGCCACTTTTTTCTGTATTGGAGAAAAGGTGGAAAATCATCCGGAACTTGTAAGGCGAATACTAGAAGAAGGTCATAGGGTGGGGAATCATAGTTATAGTCATTCGAGGAAATTTCCTATTTTCTCTCTAAATAAAATGTTGAGCGATTTAACATTGTGTGATTCAGCATTGGATAAAATAGACCCCAATAGAGAAAAACTATTTCGACCTCCTTTTGGAGTTACGAATCCTACAATTGCCAAGGCAATAATACGAAAAGGATACAAAAGTATAGGTTGGAGCATTAGAAGTTTAGATACAGTGAAAAGTCAAACTAAAGTACTTCTTAGGATTGAAAGACAATTAAAACCCGGATCAATTTTATTATTACACGACAGGTTGAAGGCTAGTGATGAATTACTGATTAAAGTTTTAAAACTTCTTGAAGATAAAGAATATAGTTTCAATAAACCTATTCTATAGTATCACATCTACTCAAATATTTAGTAACTTTGCCTGTCAATCAATTTGTTATGATGAGAAGGTTATTATTTATTATTGCATTAACTTTTTTAGTTTCATTAAGTGCATTCTCTCAAGGTTTTAAGAAGCTTGAAAATCTTGAGGCTTTTGAACGTACTCTTCAGAAAAGAGCAGGTACAGTTGAGTCTATCGAAAGTGCCTTTATTCAAGAGAAATACTTAGATGTTTTCGATGAAAAAGTGAAGTCTTCAGGTATGTTTTATTATAAGAAAGATCAAAAAGTTTGTCTTCAGTATAATAAACCGATAGACTATTTGATTGTAATAAATAATGGCATGTTGAAAGTGGTATCAGAGGGTAAGACATCCATTACTGATTTAAATAAAAACAAAATGATGGCTCAAATGCAAGGATTGATTGTAGCTTCAATCATTGGAGATTTGAATCGGTTAAATACAGATTATAATGTGGAATATTTTGAAGATAACACCCATTATTTGATTCAGTTATTACCTAAGAACAAAACTATACAATCTTTCATCTATAGCATTGAAATGGTATTAGAGAAGTCAAATATGTCTGTAGATCGATTGAAATTGTCAGAAACCAAAGAGAATTATACAGAATACATCTTTGAGAATAAGAAGTTTAATAGTCTAAAGGATGAGAGTATATTTACTATACGTTAGTTTGTTTTTCTTTTTGTTCTTATCTGTAGGTTGTTCCTCTTATAAATGGATGGAAGACTCTTCAGTTATTATAGAGGCTCAAACTGAACAGTCAGAGAAATATAACCTGCAAATTGATTTCAGGAAACACCATTTTAGTGGTATTCTCTTGATTAAGAGGATGAATAGTAGTGAAATACGCATCATTGGTGCTACTCACTTTGGGTTGAGTTTATTTGATTTTTCTATAAAGAATAATCAGTTCATCATAAACGATTGTATTGAGCCTTTGAAGAAAAAGAAATTACTAAAACTGCTAGAGCGAGATTTTAAACAATTATTGTTGAGTAATCAGAAAAGAAAGATAAAATCAGCGGTAAATACTTCTAAGGAGTTTACTTATGGTAAATTTATAGGGAAAACAAAAGTGAAAGTAAATGGCGAGGAGATCATTCCCTTTTTTAGAGTTCAGTTAAAACATCCCATGATAGGTCTGGTTATTATCCTCGATCCTATAAATGAAAAATAGAAGACTAATATGTTAAACGATTTTTATACCATATTATCTGTAGAAGAAGATGCTGAATTTGTTTTGGCAAGTGTTGTGTTAAATGCCTCTCATCCCATTTATAAAGGGCACTTTGAGGGTAAACCTATTGTCCCGGGTGTTTGTATGGTTTATATGATACAAAACCTATTGGAGCAAAATGTTAGAGATAACGTCTTTTTTGAGAAGTTATCTTCCTGTAAGTTTCTTAGATCTCTTAATCCTATAGTAGATAAAGAGTTGATTTTTCAAATCAAAAAGAAACAAGATAAGGAAGGGTTGTTAAAAGTGGAAGCACAAGGATGGGTAGGCAGCGAGGTTTTTGTTAAACTTAAAGGTACATTAAGAATAGGAGATTAATGAAAAGCGAATGGTCTTGGAAAGAAAGATTTGATGCTTTAGGGGGAATAATAATCATTCCAACCTATAATAATGCACAAACTTTAGAGTCTGTAGTTTTTGAGACTCAAAAGTATTGTAACCATGTTTTGGTTGTAAACGATGGATCAACAGATCAAACCTATGAAATAATCAGTCGTATTCCGGATATTCAAATCATTAGTTATACAAAGAATAAAGGAAAAGGTAGAGCTCTTCAACTGGGGTTGTCATATGCTAAAGAAAAGGGTTTTAGGTATGCCATAACCATTGATTCTGATGGTCAACATTTCCCTATGGATATTCCTCGTTTTATTGAATCTATTGAAAAAAAATCGGATCGATTATTGGTTGGAGCAAGAAACATTGAGCAAGAGAATATGCCTAAACAAAACACTTTTGCCAATAAGTTTTCAAACTTCTGGTTCAGGCTGGAGACAGGAATAAATCTTACGGATACACAATCCGGTTTTAGACTCTATCCGGTACAACAAATGAGTGTGTCCGGTTTTGGATTTACCACTAAATATGAATATGAGTTAGAGATTTTGGTCTATGCAGCTTGGGGAGGTGTAAATATTGAAAATATCCCTATTCAGGTGTTTTATGCACCTAAGGAAGAGCGAGTATCACATTTTAGACCTATTCGGGATTTTACACGCATCTCTATCCTTAACAGTATACTGGTAGTCATTACTTTCTTATGGATTCTACCTCGTGATTTTTTCAGAAAACTTACATGGACCAACATCAAAAGCTTTTTCGATAAACATTTGATGAAAACACAGGACAGTAATTCTAAAATAGTTAAATCGGTGATGTTAGGTGTTTTCTTCGGCATTATACCAGTGTGGGGTTATCAGATGATCTTAGCTGTGATAACAGCTCAATGCTTACACTTAAACAAAGTCATTACATTGATTGCTTCGAATATCAGTATTCCTCCATTTATCCCTTTTATTCTCTATTTTAGTTATTTGTTTGGAGGGTGGACGCTACGAAAGCCTATAACCCTCAGTTTTGAGGAAATTAATTTCGAGACTGTGCAAAGTGTAGTAGGTCAATATATTATAGGTAGTTTTGTTTTTGCTTTGTTTGCTAGTTTGGTTATAGGCGTTGGTTTAGCAGGCTTGTTAGCCATTAAAAGAAAGAGGGTGTAAAGATGGCAGCTTTTTTTGTTCTATTATATAGATACTTCAAGAAGAATAAAATAATCTTTTATCTTTTATTGGTCCTGAATTTACTCTTTATCGGCTATTTTGCCCAAAAGGTTACATTTGAGGAGAATATCGTGAGCTTTTTTCCCGAAACAGAAGGAGCACAAATTACCGAGTATGTTTTTGACAACTTAAAAGTAAAAGATAAAATTATCGTTTTTTTATCCTCTACCGATTCTATAAAAGCCATTGATTCTGAAACGATTATTGAGGCCGCCGATAAGCTAAAACACAATCTGGAAAATAGATTAGGGGGTACTTTGATAAAAGATGTTTTTTCTGAAGTAAATAAAGATGCTATTAAATCGGCTACTACACTTATTTATAATAATCTTCCTCTATTTTTGTCGGATTCTGATTATACACGGCTGGATTCACTTTTAACACCGGAAGCTATTCAACAGCAAATGGCTAAAAACTACTCTAGTCTCATTTCTCCCTTAGGACTTGGTTTGAAGGATGTTATTCTTAGAGATCCATTAGGGATAGGGTCTCACGCTTTAAGTTTGCTAGAGAGTTTTAATATAAACTCTAATTATGAAATAGCGAATAATCATATTTTCTCTGATGATGGTTTGAATCTGTTGATGTTTGTTTCACCGGTATATGGTTTAGGTCAAACAGGGGAAAACGAAAAACTGGTTGAAGTCATAGAAGAAGAAATAAGGAAGACCACTCAATCTTATTCTAATCTAAATGTTCAGTATTTTGGAGGACCATCGGTTAGTGTTTACAATGCAAAACAGATTAAACAAGATACAACTGTTACCTCTATAGTAGCTACCGTTATTATTGTAATTCTCATCTCTTTGGCATTTAAACGTAAACGCTCTATTTTCCTAATTTTGGCTCCTGTATTGTATGGTATGCTTTTCTCTTTATGTCTCATCTACTTCATAAAAGGTGGGATTTCCTTAATTGCTATTGGTGCAGGTTCTGCTATTATAGGTATTGCCCTGAGTTATTCCATACATATGTTGGCTCATCAAAACCACGTGTCGAATATAGAACAATTACTTCGGGAATTAGCTGCACCTTTGACTATTGGGAGTTTTACTACTATTGGAGCTTTTTTGGGTTTATTGTTTACATCTTCTCCGATTCTGAGAGACTTTGGACTCTTTTCTTCATTAGCCTTAATTGGTACCACATTGTTTTGTCTCATCTTCTTACCGCAATTCTTAAAGGGACAATCACACATCAAAAAAGGAGGTCTGCTCACTTTTATTGAGAAAATAAACAACTATCCGTTTGAGAAAAACAAATGGTTGATAATCCTGGTGTGCGTGGTAACCATAGTTTGTTTCTTTACCTCTCAAAGGGTTAAGATTAACGAAGATATGATGAGTATTAACTATTGGCCCAAACACATTCAGGAGGCAGAAAAACGTCTTTCTAGCATCTTTGAACAGGAGAAACAGGTGGTGTTATTTGTTAGTACAGGAAAGAACTATGATGAAACTGTACTGCAATACAAAAAAACAAATGATATTTTAGCAGAGCTCAAAGAAGAAAATATTATAGAAGATTATGCCTCGGTAGATAAATTCTTTTTAAAAACTGAAACGCAAAGTCATAAAATAGATCAGTGGAATCGGTTTTGGTCTGAAGAACGTAAATCAGAGGTGCAAAAGTTACTTGCAAATGCTTCTAAAGTTTATGGTTTTAAAGCGAATGCCTTTAATCCTTTTTATGATTTGTTAGATAGAAAGTTTGAAGGATTAGAAGGCCATTACTTGGAACAGGAAAATAGTTTGTTACAAGATTGGTTTAGTACTTCGGAAGAAATGACTATGCTTATTACTCAAGTTAGGCTGAATAAAGACGATAAAACAGTTACTTATGAGCATTTCAAAGACCAACCCAACTTAGTGATTTTTGATAGGGGATACTTAGCTAATCACTGGGTATTGGCCATCAATGACAACTTCAATCTGATTTTATTTATTTCTTCTTTACTCGTGTTTTTTACTTTGTGGTTGTCCTATGGTAGAATAGAACTCGCATTGATGAGTTTTCTCCCAATGTTTCTAACTTGGATAATCATTTTGGGTATCATGGGAATCTTTGGTATAGAATTTAATATTATAAATATTATTCTATCCACCTTTATCTTTGGTATAGGAGATGACTTCAGTATATTCATAATGGATGGATTGTTAAAGAAGTATAGTGTAAAGGAGAGGATTTTGAGCCATCATAAAACAGCTATATTCATATCTGCACTTACCATTATTATTGGAATGGGAGTTTTAATCTTGGCTAAACATCCGGCAATTCAATCCATCTCAGTCATTTCTATTTTAGGTATTATCTCTGTTGTGTTAGTTTCTTATATATTACAACCTGTAATCTTTAATCTTTTGATTGCAAAACCCACTTCTAAAGGTCTACCACCATATACTTTATTTGGTTTACTAAGAACCCTCTTGATGTTTTCTCTCTTTCTTCTGGGTTGTTTGGTTATAAGAGTATACATCTTACTCTTACAAATTATTCCTGTGAATAAAAAGAAAAAGCAAGCATCGGTTTGTTTCTTACTAAGCAAATCCTGTCGTTTTTTACTTACAATAGCTGTTTTTGCTAAGAAGAACTTAATCAACGAAACGAATGAGGATTTTAAAGATCCAGCCGTAGTGATAGCAAACCATCAATCTTTTATAGATATCTTACAGTTAGTAGCACTATCCCCTAAAATTCTTTTAGTAACTAATGAGTGGGTGTGGAACTCTCCTTTCTTTGGTTCAATTATACGATATGCGGGTTTTATCTGTATAAATAATGGCTATGAAGACTCTTTGGAGTATCTTAATGGAAAGGTAAAGCAAGGTTATTCAATTGCTATTTTTCCTGAAGGCACTCGTTCTCCGGATGGAAGAATTAAACGCTTTCATAAAGGTGCCTTTTATTTTGCACAACAACTAAAGCTTGACATCATACCTATATTGCTATATGGAAACAAGCAAATCATCTCTAAAAAACAGCCTTTTAACATTCGTAAAGGTGAATTGTATTGTAAAATTTATCCTCGTAGAAAACAGCGTGATATCTCTAAGGTTACCTATCAGGAATTATCAAAGGAGTTAACACAATTCTATCGTACGGAATATCTGCAAGTGGAACAGAGAAAAAGGAAAGCTCGAAATCCTTACTACTATGAAAATTTGGTTCAAAACTATATCTACAAAGGGCCGATAACGGAATGGTATATCCGAGTAAAGGTGAAGATGGAAAACTACTATGAAGCGTTTGATCAACTAATTCCTAAACAAGGTAAAATAACAGATATCGGTTGTGGTTTAGGACCATTAAGTTATATGCTATCAATGTTATCACCGGAAAGAGAAATACTAGGTATTGATTACGATAAGGAAAAAATAACTATTGCTCAAAACGGGTGGCTACGTTCAAACAACTTGAACTTTGTTTGTGCTAATGCCATTGAATACGATTTGCCTGTGAGTGATGTCTTTATTTTAAGTGATATGCTTCATTATATGAGTATTGAAGATCAATCAAAGTTAATTGAAAAGTGTGTGGATAAATTACATTCAAATGGGAGCATTATCATTCGGGATGGGAATAAAGAGAAAGGGAAAAAGCATAAAGTAACTCAGTTTACAGAGATACTTTCTACAAGAATATTTAAATTTAATAAGACAACAGGTGATTTGGTCTTTTCTTCCGAATCGGAGATAAATGCGTTAGCTAAACAAAACAACTTATCAGTGAAGATTATTCCAAACGATAAATACACCTCAAATACAATCTATTTACTGCAAAAATAAAGAATGAGCAAGTTTGATGTTATAATTATTGGTAGTGGTCTAGGAGGATTGGAGTGTGCTGCTATTTTAAGTAAAGAAGGATTCAACGTTTGTGTTTTAGAGAAAAATGCAGTCTTTGGAGGGTGCCTACAGTCGTATGACAGAAAAGGAGCTATTTTAGATACAGGAGTTCACTATGTCGGGAGCTTAGAAGAAGGACAATTCCTGAATCAGAGTTTCAAGTATTTTGGTATAATGGATCATCTCTTGTTGAAAAAACTAGACGAAGATTCTTTTGATAAAATTCATTTTGCAGGAAAAGAGTTTCATTATGCTATGGGAGATGAACAATTTGTGGATGTGTTATCTCAGTCTTTTCCTAAAGAGCGAAATGGGTTAAAGGATTACGTTAACCAACTTAGATCTGTAGGTAAATCTGTTTCCGTCGAAAATCTTAAAAAAGGATTTATGGTAGACGGAGGGTTGGACAAATTTGGAGTCTCTGCTGCAGGAGTCATTGATTCTTGTACAACCGATGAAACGTTAAGAAATGTATTGGCTAGTACAAGTTTGTTGCATAGTAACATCAAAGAAAAATCATCTTTTTATGAACATGCAATGGTTATGTACTCTTATTTAGAAGGAGCTTATCGATGTGTAAACGGCAGTATGCAAATCGCTAATGAACTAATCAAGGAGATACGAAAAAATGGAGGTGAGGTAAGAAAGCAATCGGAAGTTACACGTATTTTAGTGAAGAATGAGGTGGTTGTTGGAGTAGAAGTAAATAATGAGGACGTTGTTGAAGGTAATTATGTAATATCGGATGCACATCCACAAACAACCTTGAAACTTCTTGATCCTAATCACTCTATTAAGCGCATTTTTCATTATCGAATTAATTCATTGGAAAACAGTTTTGGTATTTTCACTTTGCATCTGTTGATGAAACCGGAACAGAGTGAGTATTTGAATCATAATGTGTATTTACATCGTGGTGATAGCGTATGGTTTGATAAAAAAAGAGAGAAGCATTCGATGTCAAATTGCTTAATATCGATGGGAGCTACAACAGCAGATAAGCAAAAATATGCTGAAGTTGTGTCTGTATTAGTTCCTATGAGTTTTTCAGAGGTGGAGAAATGGAAAGATACTTTACCAGAGAGAAGAGGAGAGGATTACTTGCATTTTAAAGAAGAATATCAAAAACGAATTTTGGACTTTATTGGAGAGTTTGGATATGATTATGCTAATTCTTTTGATTATGCCTATACCTCAACTCCTTTAAGTTACCGTGACTATATGGGTAGTCCTGATGGTTCAGCTTTTGGTATCTTAAAAGATTATCATAATCCACTAAAATGTTTAGTTGCCCCCAAAACTAAACTAAAAGGACTGCTATTTACAGGGCAAAATATCAATGTACACGGAGTCTTTGGCGTTACCGTTTCCTCCATCTATACGTGTTCGGAATTATTGGGGCTAACCTACTTAACTAAAAAAATAGGGAATGTTTAAACGTATTGGTAAATATATTGTTCTATCTGTGCTTGTTGTTTTCACAATCTGTATTTGTGCGCTGTTCGGGTTGTATTTTTCAGCTGATATGAAAGAGCCGAATCATTTTTTTAATCAGACAGAAAACACTTTTTTTACAGATAGTTTAAGGGTATATAAAAATAGTTGGCTTCGTCTTAACTCAAAAGGATTGTGGGAAATGAAGGTCGTAGGCTCTGATTTTGATCGTGGTGAAGCTATGGGAAAACTCGCTGAAGATTTACTCTATTATCAAGAGAGTGTGTTTATAAATCAGATTAAGACCATGATCCCTTCTGATTCTTACCTTAAGTTTTTGAGGTTCTTTATTGTTCTATTTAATAGAAACTTAGGCGAAAATATTTCGGAAGAATACAGAAATGAAATCTATGGCATATCTCAATCGTGTACACACGAATACGATGCTATTGGAAATCCTTACGAGAGACAATTAAACTATCATGCTGCTCACGATTTAGGTCATGCTTTACAAGATTATATGATGGTTGGTTGTACTTCATTTGCCACTTGGGGAAAGCATAGTACGGATGAAAAGTTAACTCTAGGTCGAAATTTTGACTTCTATATGGGGGATGACTTTGCCAGAAATAGAGTTGTAACCTTTTGTAGTCCGGACAAAGGTTATAAGTTTGTTTCGATAGGTTGGGCAGGTATGATTGGTGTTTTATCCGGAATGAATACAGAAGGACTAACAGTAACTATCAATGCAGCTACTTCTGATGTACCTACCGGTTCTGCAACTCCTATTTCCATTTTGGTGCGGGAAATATTACAATACGCTTCTACTATTGATGAGGCTTTTGCTATTGCTAAAAAGAGGCAGACTTTTGTTTCAGAAGCCATCCTCATTGGGTCTAAAAAAGATGGAAAGGCAGCTATTATTGAGAAATCGCCCGAAAAGATAGATGTATTTTACAGTAAGGATACGCAATTGATATGTACCAATCACTTCCAGTCGGAAACCTTTAAAACCGATGAAAGAAATATTGAAAACATAAAGCACTCAGATAGTGGGTATCGCTTTAACCGAATGGAAGAATTGCTTAATGAAAATCAACCTATTGATCCGAAAAATGCGGCTAACATACTCAGAAATCAAAAAGGACTGAATCATGTGGAACTGGGTATGACTAATGAAATGGCCATTAACCAACTCTTGGCTCATCATAGTGTGATTATGCAACCTGAAGATCTTAAAATTTGGGTGTCCACCTCCCCGTGGCAATGTGGAGAGTACATCCAGTACGATTTGAATGCTATATTTAATGACAGTGTGGATTATAAAAAAGATATTCATGTGATTTCTGAAACTATTGCTGCGGATGATTTTTTGGAAAGTGATGAATATAAGCAACTTCAGGTTTATAAATCTGTTTTATCGAAATTAAAAGATAAAATCAAAACTAAAGAAAAAATGTCTATTGACTCAATAGAACTGTTTATTGAATCAAATCCTAATTACTACTATGTATATAAAGTAGTAGGAGACTATTATCAGAATAAAGATAAAGAGATAGCTCAAAAGTATTGGAAAAAAGCATTAACTTATCCAATTCCTAATAGTTACGAGCGCAAATCAATAGAAAATAATCTTAAATAATATTCATGTTGAAAATGAATTCAGAAATACAGTTTCAAGGTAAAGAGGTTATAAAGTCCTTCCAAGAACAACAGTTGAAAATCGCTCTACAATACTTAGCCCAAAAGTCGAATTTTTATCAAAGAATGTTCGAGGAGAATAAGATTGATATTGCTAAAATTCAAACACTGGAAGATCTTCAGCATTTACCTATTACCACTAAGTCCGACTTGGAGTTATTTAATGCAGATTTTGTCTGTGTGCCTAAGGAAGAAATTATTGATTACGTAACAACATCCGGTACCTTAGGTGATCCTGTAACCTTTATTTTGACCAACGAAGACTTGGATCGTTTAGCCTATAATGAGTATTTATCTTTTACCACTGCAGGCTGTACCAAAAACGATGTAATGCAGCTGATGACCACCATTGATCGACGATTTATGGCTGGATTAGCTTATTTTCTTGGGGCTAGAGAGCTTAGTATGGGCATTGTGCGGGTGGGTAATGGTATTCCTGAGTTACAATGGGATACGATCCGAAGGATTCAAGCTAACTGTGGAATGGTAGTACCTTCATTTTTAATCAAATTAATTGATTTTGCGGAAAAAAATGGTATTGATTATAACCATTCGTCGCTTAAAAAATGCATTTGTATAGGGGAAGCCTTAAGACAACCTGACACTTTTGAATTGAATACCTTAGGTTCTACCATTCATAAAAAATGGCATAACCTTGAGTTACACTCCACCTATGCTTCTACAGAAATGCAATCTTCTTTTACTGACTGTGAATTCTTCTGTGGATGTCATATGCAACCTGAATTGATTATTGTTGAATTCTTAGATGACAATAATAATCCTGTACCTGAAGGTGAACTAGGTGAAGTTACCATTACTACCTTAGGTGTAAAAGGCATGCCCTTGTTGCGATTTAAAACAGGAGATGTTTGTTATCATTATACTGAACCTTGTAAGTGTGGAAGAAATACCATCCGATTGAGTTCTATTATTGGTCGAAAGGGGCAGATGATAAAATACAAAGGGACTACACTTTATCCTCCGGCATTGTTTGATATTTTAAATAATATCCCTAAATTGCGAAATTACGTAATTGAAACCTACACCAATCATTTGGGGACAGATGAGATTTTAATAAGGGTCAGTAGTGATGATCAATCTGAAGTTTTTGAGAAAGAAATTAAAGACTTATTCAGATCAAAAGTTAGAGTTGCACCCTCAATAAGTTTTGAATCTTTTGAATATATAGAGAAAATACAGCAATCCCCAATGAGTCGTAAAACGATTAAGTTTTTAGATCTACGATAATATTATTAAATAAAGAAAATTATGAAGAAGGTTATATTATTAGTGTTTTTAGCTGTTGGCACAATGTGCTATGGACAAAGTAAGGCTGCATTAGAGAATGTAGAACAGCTTACTCTATTTGGTGTGGATTTTTCCAATGTAAGCATTTTAGGGGCTGATGAAGATGGTTATTCTTTTATTGATGCTTTTGGGAAAATAAATGGTCTATTCTTATCGGAGCCATCAAAATATGTTAAGCCAATATCTAAAAAAACGAAGATTAAAATAGTTAACATCGATATTACAGCTGTGGAGGTACTCAATAAAGAAATGGACAGAGAGAAAATGTTTGTTGGTGATACCTCAACTACTCCATTTACAGAAGAAGACGTTAAAGCAGCCATAGATAAATTAGATTTACCTAATAAATCAGGAGTTGGTGTTGTTTTGTTAGCTCAAGAGCTTAGTAAATACGCTAAGAAAGGTGTTTTTGAACTTGTTTTCTTTGATATTGAATCAAGAGACATTCTTACTCACGGAACAATATCAGGCAAAGCCGGAGGTTTTGGATTGAGAAATTATTGGGCTGGTTCAATAAGTAGAGCTTTGAACAGTATTAAACTTACTAAGTAATACATCTCTGTGGTTAAGAACTTAGATGTACCTATCTCCTTAGGGTATTAAACATAGAAACGAGATATTCAAGTAAAACTTGAATATCTCGTTTTTTTATGTGATGATTTATGCTTAATAATAACACTTTTTGATGTTAAGTCTACGGAGGTCTAAGACCTTACACCCCTCGGTCCTAGACCGAGCACCCTTCAGTCCTAGACCGACAGGCCTTCGGTCCTAGACCGATCAACACCCGGTTCATGAGTCTTATAACAAGGGTTATAAAAAGGTGAATCAATGAATGAAAAGTATACATAAACTCAGATTTTATAGACAGGTGATGAGTCTTAGTTTTTAATGAGTCTTTGCTACTTTTATTAAAATAAATCTTTGATTCTATTGTTTTTATTTCACAGAAAAAATAATTTGTAATTTCAATATTGAATCAAATTCGTTATATTTATATTTTAATAAAAACTTTAAAGAGGAACTATATAGTCATTGCATAGTACAAGAAAAAATGCAGTTAATTTGGACGATATACATAGGTGTTTACAAGTATAATGCCTTGTGTTGTGGTGGTTAGGTGAATCCGCTTGGACAGAAAACGACTCACGTTATTTTTGAAATGTTGGGTGTTGTAGGAATTGGTGATGGCAGTTTATGGTTATGGGTAAATTTATAATAGAAATAAAGAATAGCTTAACATGGGTATACAGGAATTAAGAGCAAATGAAGAGAATAAACTATAGAAGAACTATTTTGCCTTTGTTGAAAGATTTATCTGTGGAAAGCCATACTTTTTCTTATTCATAGGAGGTATAAATGGAAAATAATAAAGTGAAAAACACAATTAATATCATTGTTTTCTTCTTTTTGACTTTGATTGGAATTCTTTTTTTTATCATAATTTTACCATTTATTGTTATATCATATCCATATACCTATTATAAGAGTAAAAAGTTTGAAAAACAGTATTCCGATTTTTTAATGCAGAACAATGAATCAAATTTTTTCTGTTATAATAACAGTAAGAAGTCAAAGGAATTCATTGAAACAGAGATTATTCCCTGTTTGGATAAACAAATTGAAGTTGTCTATCTGAATGGGAAACAAGTAGAGACGGAAAACTATTCAAAAGAGTTTATATCTAATGCATTATATAGTCTTAGGAACTATTCAAGATACCCTCATCTGATGAAGATTAGAGAGGGGAAGTTAGTGGATAAATCAATCAATTCTTTGTTCTTTTCTGTGAAGAATCAGAACAAATCTAAAGACAAACTTCTAGTTGAGATTCATAATTTCTTTGAGCTAAATTAAACAAACTATCAATAAGAATGAAGTTTTATTGTACCCACTTAAAAACATGAAACTATTAAAATAGGATTGAAAGCAAAGCGCTTAAGTATTAAGGGGAAAATATGAGTTTGAAGACATACAAATTCAAATGATAAAAGAAATGAATCTCAGAAGATCTATTGAAAATAGTACAAAGTTTATTTGATACTAAATGTGTAATTAGGAGGGCTAAGTGCTAAAAAAATAGGGAATAGAGAATGAAGCTGTTAGTCCCTAAAAGAAGTGTAAAAACTGCATTTTTATCCATTTTATTCGCTATATTTGTTGAATAAGACTTTACATTCCTCATAATTTAATAGTCAAATTAACCAACAATTCTAATAATGATGAAGACAACCATAACCCATTTATCCCGGTTATCTATTCTAGCTGCTTTATTTACTCTGAGTTTGGGGTTTTTCGCTTGTTCAGATAGTGAAGATAATGATCCTCTTCTTCCCTCTGTGCCTTTGAGTG
>CAZGUI010000024.1:0-35505 GCA_964528875.1 uncultured Bacteroides sp.
TCATTTAATAATAATTACCTTCGTGATTCTTCTAAGAACTTGATCTATTCTAGAATCTCTTTTTATATAAAATCTGGATTCTTTCTTCCACCAACATATTCAGAAGGAGACGCCCCAAACTGACTCTTAAAACACTTACTAAAATATAACGGATCATTCATTCCAACTCTAAAAGCAACCTCACTAATATTGTACTTACCCTCTAACAACAATACCATTGCTTTTTTCATACGAAGAATACGTATATATTCCTTAGGAGTATGTCCTGTTATTCCTTTAATTTTACGAAAAAATACCGTACGTCCTAATCCTAATGCAGAAGAAAAATCATCAATGCTAAAATCCGGATTAGAAAGATTTTTATCTACAACAGCTTTTAGTCTAGCAACGAATTTTTTATCAACTTCCGTTGAACAAAGTATCGGATTCATTGCTGTTGGATCTTTTGAAAATTTCATTTTAAGCTTCTCCCGTTGTTCTATAAGTTGGAAAACACGGACTAGAAGCAACTCCATACTAAAAGGCTTTATAATATATGCATCCGCCCCACTTTCAACGCCTTCAATCTCGTCCTCAGTAGCTCCCATAGCCGTTAACAAAACAACAGGAATATGACTAGTTTCAAAATTCTCTTTTAACTTACGAGTAACAATAAATCCATTCATTCCAGGCATTAATATGTCACAAATAATAAGATCAAAATCTTCTTCTTGAGCAACCTTAAGCCCAAATACACCATCAGCAGCAGTTTCTACTTCAAAATAGCCTAAAAGTGTAGTTTCAAGAAAGGTTCGAATATCTTTGTCATCTTCAATAATTAATAATCTTTTCTTATTCAATGGAGCTTCCATTGTTGAGGGCAAAGAAACTTCAAGGTGTTCTTTCCCCTCTCTTTCTATACCCTCACCATAATTAACCGCATCTTCAACCTTCAAAAAATCGCCCTTTTGATAAACGCAAGAATCTAAAGGTAATGATACCGTAAAAACAGAACCTCCATTTTTGTTTTCCAAGAAAGTGATATCTCCTTTAAGTCCATTTACGAGTTCTTTTGTTAGATGCAAACCAATTCCTACACTTTCATCCGAAAAACTACTTTGCATAAAACGAGAAAAAAGTTCTTTTTGTTTTTCTTTTGGGATACCTACTCCAGTATCTTCAACACAAATTAATAGCTTCTCTTCTTTCTCATCTATGATAATTGAGAGTACAACTGCTCCTCCATTGGGGGTATATTTAAATGCATTAGAAAGAAGATTGTATATTATTTTATCTATCTTTCCTTTATCAATATACATATCATAAGACTCCGAGGAAGAATTAAAATGAAAGTTTATACTCTTTTCTTTAGCCAATTCTTCAAAATTTACAGATAACTCTTTAATAAAAGATACAACATCAATTTTTTCCAACTGTAAGGTCAATTTGCCTTTCTGTACTTTTCGAAACTCTAATAACTGATTTACTAATCTAAGCATTCGGTTCGTATTCTTATTCATCAGTTGAATGGGATAATTTAGCTCCTTACTATATTTCTTGTCTTTTATAATTTTATCTATTGCTCCTTTTATTAAGGTCAATGGGGTACGGAATTCATGAGAAATATTAGTAAAAAACATCAGTTTATATTCTGTCAACTGTTTTTCTATATGAAGTCGATTTTGTAACCTATTAAATCTTAAAATAATTTGAAAAGCAACATATAAAAGCATAGCAAAAAACAAAGTATAAATCAAGTAAGCCCAATAGGTTTTCCAAAAAGGAGGTAAAACTTCAATAAACAGAGTTGACTCATTCTCGCTCCAAACTCCAGCTGCATTACATGCCTTAACTTGCAGTTTATATTTCCCGGGATTAAGTTTTTTATAAGTCGCAAAATTCAATGAAGTTGGTATACTCCAATCATCATCTGCATTATCTAGTTTATAAGAATAAAGAATTTCATTCATCATAGAATATTCCAAAGTAGAGAATTCTATTGTAAAGGAACTAGCATTATGATTGAGTTTTAGACTTTTAGTATAAGTTAATGAGTTCACTAAAGGCGACCCCATCTCCTTTGGATGAACAGAGACACCATTAATTTTTAAATTAGTGAAGGTAACATTTGAAGTAACAGAACTTACAGAGACCTTATTTGGATTTACTAGAACCATACCAAAATTTGTACCAAATAATAAATTTCCATTATCTAATATTATCGCACAATTACCATTATAAACATTTCCTTGTATAGAGGTGGAAAAAAAGTAATTTTCAAATCTTTCAGTTTTAGGATCAAAACGAGACACTCCGTATTCTGTGGTTACCCATAAACAACCTTTTTTATCTTCAATTATTTGTTCCACCATATTACTAACTAATCCATCAAGTGTAGTATATTGTTTATAATTAAGTTGATGTTGTTTCTCGTCGAAACTACACTTCAAAAAACCTCGCCCATGAACTCCAACCCACATCTGGTTTTTCGAATCGCGAAAAACAGTCTTAACTTCATTACCAGGGAAAAGATCATTATCGAAACTAAATGACAAGTAATTATTACAATCAGCTATTATAGAGTCAGGGTGAAAAATACATATTCCACAGTTTGTCCCTACCCACATTCTATTATCATAATCCTGAGTTATAATTCGTATCTCTTTTTCTCCAACACTATTAGTTAAGAAATGGCGAAATGTATAATCTGAATCTTTTGGAACAACCAAGTCTAATCCTCCTCCAAATGTGCCAATCCACATCCTATCATTATTGTCTCTGTGTATATGAAAAATATGATTATATGCTAATGAAGACTCATTATCTTTTTGATTTTTAAACCATTTTCCGTTCAAAAACAAACCTTCACCACGACTCCCCATCCATAATCGTCTGTCAGCATCTTCTTTTATAGCATAAAGGTGATTAAAAGGAATAACATTTGTTTCTTTTAAACTCAGGTTATCATCAAAAATATAAGCTTTTCCTTTACGTGTACTAACCCAAATCTCACCATTAGATAATTGAGATAACATACGAATTGCATTAGAATGATCTGTTAGTTTTTCATTTTCAGGATAAATACGAATTGCACCTTCGCTTAACACAGATAGACGTGTTAAGCCGGAATATTCTGAACCAATCCAAATGTTTCCAGATCGATCTAATTTTATTAAATTTAGAAAGTTTGAACTTACTCGATTATGCCCATCCTCTTGGTAAGTATAATGATGTATAATCTCCCCAATATAAGGATCAAAAACGAACAAGCCATTTCCATACGCTGTAATCCATATAAGCCCTTGCTTATCTTGTACAACTTTATACTGCTCACCAC
Source organism: uncultured Bacteroides sp. (assembly GCA_964528875.1). Classification (GTDB taxonomy): domain Bacteria; phylum Bacteroidota; class Bacteroidia; order Bacteroidales; family Bacteroidaceae; genus Bacteroides_E. The sequence goes on from CAZGUI010000024.1 coordinate 3,317, forward strand.
TCGCTGGATTGATATTTTGAGGAGATATCAGCTGAAGAACCTTTATTTTTTCACTCTTTATATTAAACAGATAAAACTGACCTGTTCCATTGAACATATAAATATTCCCTTTATTATCTCTTATATATCTCCCTTTTGGAATTTGCAAAGAGGGAATAGCTTCTTTTTGGGTTGACAAATCAAAAGCAAAACTTTTCTTCTTGGTAAAAAGCAACCACTTATTATCAGTTTGAAACTGACAAGATAGTTCAAAAGGCTCACTCTCATTGATTAATTTAAGTGAGAATTTTAATCCATTCCTTTCTTCAAAAGTATAAATTTTGCCTTCATTAGTAAGGAAAAAACATTTATCCTTATAGTTCAGAGCAGCAAAGAAATTTAATGCCCAATCAACAAACTCAATTTTATATTCATTTGTTACTTTAGCCAAACCGGCATCTGTACATATCCAGATATTACCATAAGAGTCTTCAATCAAAGAGTTGATTTGTTTTGATGGAAGCTTTCCGTTATTTTTAGTATATAAAACAGAAGAAAAAACTCCATTTTCATATTTTATGTGTCGACATCCATTTTGAGGGTCCCATAACCAAGTATCTCCATTTGAAGCTTCAAAACGATTTTTATATACTCTATTATATTCTCCACAACCAGAATAATCTACAAAACAATCATTCTTCAAATCATAACAGCTATATCTATCATATGCAGAAGCTATCCAAAGAAAATTGTTTTTATCTTCTGTGATAGTTTGTACATGGTTATCAGGAATTGTTATCTTATTCCCTTTTTCAGGTAGAAAATTAATGAAAGAATACCCATCGTATCGATTCAAACCATTTACTGTACTAATCCAAATAAATCCTTTGCTATCTTGAAATATGTAGCGAATTGTATTATGTGTTAATCCATCTCTAGAAGTAATAAAAGAGGAATGAACGTCAAGAACTGCATGGAGCGAATTAGTCATGCAAACTAGAAGAATGCAGATAAAAATAAAGTGGTTTCTCATACTTCTACAGATAAACACATTACTAAAAAGATACTACATTTAACCATTAGGTATATATACATCCGATCACTTCCAAAGATAAAGACTTAGAGCAAAAGACTAAACATAATAACCTTTCATTTACTCAGATATTTAATCTGAATTTATTTGATCGCTCAACATTAAATTAACGATTTGAGAGGCAATAATTTTTTGACCTGAAGAAATCATATGTACACCATCAGGAGCATAAAGATTAAAGACCTCCTGTAAAGGAGAGTGGACATCCACAACAAAGAATCCTTTATTTCTCGCTATTTGCTTTAGCTTTGGAACAAGAGTTGCTAAACGCGTATACCCTCCTTCATATTTAGACTCAATATTTATATTACTCATAGGTGGAGGAGTAACAAAGATGAGTTTAGTCTTCGATTTTTTATTTAATCTATGAGATTTAATCTTAGTAAGAAGAAGCTCAAAGTTATGAGACACATCTTCTTGTTTATCTCTAAAATCATTCTTTGCATCATTGGTACCTAAACTAATGATAATGAAATCGAATTGTTTATTCTTTATAGACTTTTGAGCTTTATCTAAAAAGGAATCGATGTTTTTCAAACCATTTAGTTCTTTCTTCCCATTATTATCAAAACCTATAGTTCTTCCTGATTGCGAATTGTTCACGATATGAGATTTAGGCATCATAGATTGTAATTGATCGACCCATCCTCCTTTATTTTGACCATTCGAATCACCAATTGTCAAAATATTATACTTTAACGAAGTGACATTATTATAAGGAATCAAGGATAAAGCTTGGGGTAATTGTTCGTGACCTCCTTCAAATATCATTAATCTAATGTTTTCATATTGTCGGAAGAAGTGAACAGCTCTTCCAAATAAAGGCTTATTTTTACTACAGATTGGACTCATTCGTTTAGTTACTAAATCTATTATTTCTTTTTCCGAAATAAGATCAAAATCTATTTTTGATTTACTTGAAATAACTTCAAAATCAGATGTGTTGTACTTCAATTCACCAACTAAGCGATTAAACATATTAAGTGAATGCGTAATAGGAACAGAACCTATATAACCATCATGAATACCCGAATAAAGAAAAAGGTCTGATTTTTTTCGTTTTTCTTTAGGAAACTTCTGATATAATGGAGAGCGTAGTAGTGCTTCATTTTTATTAAATAAGCTATCCTTCGAAAGAGATTTTATAATATCATTAGCATATTTCTGATTTCTTCCTAAAGACTCCCAATACCAAGCCTCTATATCAGAAATAGGTACCCAGGCAGAAAATGATTTTACATCAAAATCAACATTCATATAGGCAAATAATGTAGCAAGTCCTCCTCCGGAAACACCTATAATGTGTACTTCTTCCGGATTAGCATTTGTTTGTTTTATAGCAAAACTGATAGCATCTTCTATGTCTGAAAGAACCTTTGAACTACACATAGCTTCAACATTATTATTTGCACCTCTAAAGTTAGGATGTATATAATTCCAGTCTCGAGCTAATATTTCTGCTACAAGTGGGTCATTTTGCCTATAATCACCACTCCAAGTATGAAGACTTACTATCAGTGGTTGCTGTTTTTTACTTTTAGCTTTATATAAATAGGCCTTTTGAATCTTTCCATCTATAGATGATGAAATATTCACTTCTTGCAGTTCTTCTTTAGGCATCTTTTTTACAACATCATCCCAGACTGGTTCTACTTGTGCAGAAAGAGGAAAAAGAAAACTTATAATAAATAAGTTTATAATATAAATAGTACGTTTCATTTACCCGTATAATTTATTAATGGTTCCAGTAAATATAAGAATAAGGTGTCTCAACTAAAATTAAAACACCTTATTAATTATTTTATAAGAAAGAAGATGATTTTATCTCTTATGTCTTCCTTCTAAATTATTTTTCTGCAGGTTGATCAGCAACTGTTGGCCAATAAGGATTTTGATATAGAGGGGACATTTCAATGGTTTTTCCATCATCTGCAGTTAACAAAAACTGATTAATCATAATTGGAGACAAATAATGTGCCATATGCCAGGTGAAACCATCATAACAGTTTTGTTTCGGATTCTTTTGATAAGGGCGTAAATACTCACTTATATCTGGAGAAGACACGGTAGCTTTACCCGAACCATCTGCTACTAAATGATTACTATCATACCATTCTTGCATAGGCGTATTCCAAAGATGAAATCCTTCCACAAAATATCTAGTTGTTATCATTTGATCCATCGCTCTCCAACGACATAGATCCATATAGCGAAGCCCTTCAGCAAGTAATTCACAACGACGCTCCCTACGAATATTATATAATATTTTATCAGATAGAACTTTACCTGCAGAATATGCTCCCCAATCATTCTTTGCCTCTTCACTCATAATAGTGGCAGAAATAGTAGCATCAATATCTGTACTAACATGTGCTCGTCCTCGTATAATTTCCCAATATTCCCTAGCAGAAGCATCTAACACACCTTTTCTTTCATAACTAGCTTCCATATAATTAAGTAAAGATTCAGTTGCACGATAACAAATAGCTGCAGTATAGCCTACACTATTAGCATAATATTTCTGATCAAAGGATCCTCCTTTTCTGAGACAATACCCGGTAACATAAGCTCGTTGACCATCATTAGCTGTTATATTTGGATATGGTTCCGTTAGCCATGCTTCCGTTCCAACAATATCTTCATATAAGATACTCTTTTGTCCAGGTTCTTTAAGAAATAAAATGAGTCGAGAGTCTCTGTTTTTTCGCACATCTGCAATTTCTTTATCTCCCATATAATACCCATCCCCATCTTTATATGTACCATGAGAATATACAGGAGAACCATCAGCCATTAAAAAGTTATTTACATAAGCTCGAGTAACCCCTATTCCAAAATTTCCTTGATTAGCACCTACATTCACATTATGCTGTACCAATCCACGAGCATATTGGCGCCAAAGTAAAACCTCTGAAACAGAAGACAAATCTTCTTGTGCATACATGTTATAATACTCATTAGGGAGATCATCAACAGATTGTTGCAAATAGCCTATGTTTTCTGTCAATTTAGTTTTATATGCTTCCGCTACTTCTTTTGATGCTTTCATAGCTTCATCAAGGAAAAAATTTATTTCATTTTCAATACTTCCACTAGTGAATTGAAAGTTAGAATTATAATCTTTGGTTTCACCACCCCAACCTTCTCCATTAGGGACAAAAGGAGAACCTTTAAAATATTTCAACCAAGTCCCTTCAAAGAGTGCCACCCGAGATTTCAAGAGCAAAGCTGCATCTTTACCAATACGAATAGTAGACATCTTCTTCTCTTCTAACAATATTATTGCTTTATCGAGATCAGATAAAATAAAACGAGCAACCTCTGTACGAGGCATTCTTTTATTTGCCTCAGCTAGTACTGTTTTATCATCAGGTAAAGGAGTCGTAACTATAGGAAAATCACCAAACTTCTGATAACGTTTGAAATACTCACAAGCACGCATAAAATAAATTTCTCCTATATAATGTTTAATTTCTGCTAAATCTCCTTTAATCGTATTCCCAGATCCATTAAAATCTTCACCATAACGAGGCATTACAGAAGATAAGAAAAAGTTTAATTTATAGATGTAATCAAAAACCCAATCATTTTTTTCTGAATTTGGAACCTTCCATAAGTCTTCAGTATATCTTTTATTCGCCTCCATTCCTGTTTGGTTGTCTGTATCTACATCTTCTGCATATATACCGTAAGTATTACCAGTACCATGTGAAGGTAAAATAGTTGAATATAAACCATCACAATATGCTTGAAGATGCGAAACTTCAGTAAAATACGTTTCAGGAGATACATTCGATTGAGGTTCACGATCTAAAAAATCATCGCAAGAACTCATCACAATTATTAAAATCAATATTAAGAGTATAAAAAAAATATTTTTTGCTTTCATTGTCAATTTTATTAGAGGGTTATACTTAAACCGAAAGACCATGTCTTAGATAATGGATAAGCATTACCTGCACGATAGGTCTGAGAACCACTATTAGAGTTTCCTCCACTTATAGTTTCAGGATCAAATAAATTACTCAAACCTGTACCTGTCCATAAGTTCTCCCCCGAAATAAAGACACGACACTTACTTAAGCCTATTTTTTGCATCCAACTATCAGGTAAGGTATAACCTATTTGTATATTTTTAAGTCGTATATAAGATGCGTTAAGCAAGTAACGAGTCTGAACACGTTGATTATTTGAGGTACCGATATCAACAATTGGACGAGGATAATAAGAGTCTAAGTTTGCTGCAATTTCATGCCCTGGTAATCCGATTGGCTCTCCTCGGAAATAATCTTCATGTTCTTTATATCCTCGAGATCTCCACACTCCGTTAAAGACACCCCAGAAATGTCCAGAACTTTGCCAATAATCACGTTTCATTACTCCTTGGAAAAAGCATCGAAAATCAAAACCCTTCCAGTCAGCATTTAAATCAATGCCGAAAAAATAGCGTGGTGTATCATTCCCTATTACTCTTAAATCTCCATGATCATCAAGGGTTCGTGCACCATCAGTTATACCGGGTTTTCCATCAATATTAGCATACATTATATCTCCGGCACTCCATTTTGAACCAAATGATTGTCCTCCAACTTTTGCCAAATGATCTTGCATCTCTTGATCTGATTTGGCTATTCCAATAGTCTCAAACCCCCAAATCTCACCCATTTTTCTACCTGCAAGATAAGAATCTATTGAGTTTGTGGTATTACCAGGGTAGCTTTCAATATAAGTCACAGCATCTGAAACAGAAAGGCCTATACTATAGCCTAAACCATTTTTTAATCTATCCCTCCAGTTCAAGGCTAACTCCCAACCTTGAGTTTTAAGGTCGCAATTATTTGTATTAGGAACGTCTATTCCTAGAATTTCAGGTAGTTCTAAGGCTGGACCAACCATATTGTCAGTAAAACGAACATAATAATCAAAAGTTCCTGTTAGTCGGTTATTAAAAAGTCCAAAATCAAGACCAACATCCCAAGTACGTATTTTCTCCCAGGTTAATGAAGTACTTACTAAACTTCCGACACTAGAAGTATTAGGTTTTACTCCTCCATTTAACCAAGTCCCATTATATGCTCCTAAATTCATTAAACGGTAAGTGGGATACCAAGCAGTCGTATTTTGATTTCCAAGCTGACCATAGGAAAAGCGAAGTTTCAACATATTTGATACGTTCAAGAAAGGTTCCCAAAACTCTTCATTGGCAATATTCCATCCTGCAGAAAATGAAGGGGATGATTGCCAACGACTTCCTCTACGAAAACGCGATGTACCATCGTAACGATAATTGATTTCCGCAAGGTAACGTCCTTTATAATCATAATTCAAACGCCCAAAAAAACCAGCTGTAGCCCACTCGTTATGATTTCCTTTAACCCCAGTTGTTTTTGCATTTCCTTTACCATCACTACCAGTGGTCAAATCAAATTCAGGTAAACCATTTATCATCACCCCATATTTCTGAACAGAAAAAAAATCTTGCTTCATCTCTTCAGCTTGAAAGCCTGCCATAATTTTCATATTATGATTCTCTAAAAAAGAATGACTATACTCAGTATAGATATTTAGATTTAAATAGTTTTCTTTTTTATGATCTTGATACAAATAAGAGTCTTTTTTAGTATCAATTAAATTACCATTAACATCATGATTATATTTTGGTAATGAAAGTTCCTTAACATTGGAATTCATAATACTATAGTTCAATTCAACATGAGTTATCCAGTTCTTAATAGGCTCTAAAATTAAAGCTCCTTGATAATAGTGTCTATCTACTGTGGCATTACGATCTCCTCCTTCAGCCATATTTTGTGCAGGATTACCATTAGCAACACCGTTATCATAATAAAATCCATTAGGATCATATACGGGCAGATTAGGCCAGGTCATTCGCCCAAAATAATCATAAAAAGAGTCTCCAAAATAAGTGGGTCGATAATTATCAGTACGGGTAAAGCGCATAATATAATTAAATTTCATCCAATCAGTGATTGTCGTATTCATTTTCGCTGTAAAATTTAATCGATCCAATCCATCTTCACCATGACGTAAAAGTCCACTTTGCCCTAAATAATTAAAAGAAGCATAATAGTTGATTTTTTCTGAACCTCCTGTCAAACTTACATTATGCTCTTGAGAGAAAACCTCAGACTTATATACTTCTTTATACCAGTCTGTGTTAGCATAGGCATTAGTAAAAGGGTCAAAATCAGGTTTTCCCCATTGCCCATTGGAAGAAGCTGGAAGATTTGTTTTCAATAAACCGGCTTGATAATCAAGCATATTTTGCATTACATCGTCTTTAAAAAACTGACCATCACCATTATTGATAAATGCGCTATTGAAATAGTTAGCAAAAGTATATGAATCCATCGCTTCAGGTAAGTTAATCGGTTGAGATAAACGAAAACTGTTGTTGTAATTAACAGAGATTTTGCCTGCTTTACCTGTTTTTGTTGTAACTAATATAACTCCAAAGGGAGCTCTTGATCCATATATGGATGAAGCTGCTGCATCTTTTAACACTGAGATACTTTCAATATCCTGAGGGTTTACAGTACTTAAGCTTCCTTCCATTCCATCAATCAAAACCAAAGGAGAAGAGCTTGAGCCCTCACCAATTGTTCCCGATCCACGAATATTAATACTCATATCTTTATCTAGTTCACCAGTAGTAGTAGTTATCTGTAAACCAGGAACTAACCCTTGTAATGCTTGCGTTGCCGACATCACAGGACGTGACTCTAGCTCTTTACCATCAGCTATTCCAACGGAACCGGTTAAATTTACTTTCTTTTGAGTACCAAACCCTACAACAACAACTTCATCCAGTACCTCTGTATCTTCTTCTAATATAATAACGAGAGTCGTGTTTAAACTCGCAAGTATTTCCTGTGTTTTATAACCAATATAAGAAACAACTAGTGTTTCATCTGATTCAGAGAACAAAGTAAACTCCCCATCAAGATTAGTTATTGTACCATTAGATGTACCTTTAACTAAAACACTTGCTCCAATAATAGGTATATTCGAAGAATCATAAACAGCTCCTTTAATGGTCTGTTTTTGAGCAAAACCAACTAAGGAAACTGTCAGTAATAAAACAAGAAGAAATACAAACTTGAATGAAGGTAAATTTGTGTCATTTTTTCTTTTACTGTTTTTCATTTGTAAATGATTAAAAGTTATACAATATATTTCACCTCTTAATTATATAAGTGCAATACAAAAGATTTCTCTTTTTATTCTTATACACTACATAAAAGATCGACACAAACATATTAAGTTATCAGATTACAGTTATACCCTAAAAGTTCACTTTTATGTAAAAAAGTTCACGAGCAGAGGAAATAAAGTACACGACAGAAACGCTACAGACTAATACCTCAATCCAATCATATGTTTTACACAATGAACTAAATTCCATCTTTATGAATAAACAGGTAACATATATTTTCTATAAAAAATGTTCTTTTGTAAAAACTATACATTTACCTATTAATTGTAAAATAAGAGACAACAGTATAGCTTAGAAATATTACAGAAAAATCAAAAGATGCAATTATTAAGATTATATTACCAACTAAATTAATTAAAGATGAAACTATTACAAATACTTTGTTTTTCCCTCATTCTTTTGTCTTGCAACACACCTAATAGAAACTGTGGTTATCATGCAATACACAGTGGCATAGCTTGGTTTGACCAACATAAGAATGAAGTCAATGCGCATGGAGCTTGCATAGTAAAAGAGGGTGAGCGATATTATCTCTTTGGTGAATATAAGTCTGACACCACTAATGCTTTCGTTGGATTTAGTTGTTACTCCTCTATCGACTTAATGAACTGGAATTTTGAAAGACTCGTATTACCCGTTCAAGAAGAGGGTATATTGGGGCCAAACCGAGTAGGAGAAAGGGTGAAAGTAATGAAATGTCCATCAACTGATGAGTTTGTCATGTATATGCATACAGATGATTTAGGCTATATGGACCCACGTGTGGGGTATGCCGTATGTAAAACAATTAATGGAGAGTATGAGTTTAGAGGTGAATTATTGCATGATGGTAATTACATACGTAAATGGGATTTAGGAACATTTCAAGACACAGATAATAAAGGATATCTACTTACTCATGAAGGAAATATTTATGAGTTAAATGATGATTATAAATCAGTAAATAAAATTGTATCTTCTAATGAAGCCCCAGGAGGAGAATCTCCTGCTATGTTTAAAAAAGAAGGGGTGTATTTTTGGCTTTTTTCAAATAAGACAAGTTGGGAAAGAAATGACAACTACTACTTATCAGCGACTTCTTTAGAAGGTCCATGGAATAAATTAGGTCATTTTGCCCCAGAAGGCACATTAACATGGAATTCACAATGTTCATTTATTTTTCCTATTGTAAATCAAAAGGATACGCTACATCTATACATGGGAGATAGGTGGTCTTATCCAAAACAAGGATCTGCAGGAACTTATGTATGGTTACCCATAGAAGTAAAAGGTAAGGAAATGTCTCTTCCTTATTTTTATGATAGTTGGATTGTTGATTTCTCAAAAAAAGAAAATTGGAGAGCGTTAAATCTAAAATCCGAATCATTAATCAATCAATCTTCACAAAAAGGATTATGGATTAAAGAGGATGACATCTTACAATCCAATGAAAAAGGTTCTCTTATAACTTGTACTTTTGAAGGTCAACAAATAGCGATAAAAGCATTAGTGAACAATAAGAGTGGATATGCTAAAGTTCAAATTAAAGACGAAAACAATACGGATGTGTTAAATACCATTGTAGATTTCTATAGTAATGTAAAAAGTATCTCTCAGAATTTCTTAAGTCCAATAATGAAATTCGGCAAGTATACTCTAACTATTGAGGTTATGGGAGAGCATCCAAAATGGAGTGACAAGAGAAAATCAGACTATGGTAGTACTGATAATTATATACAAGTTATAGATATAATTAGCTATAAAGAATAAAAATCACAAAAAAACATCAAGTTCAAACAGACCTTTCACCTAAAACTTAGATCTTTAGTCTATATTAGATTTAGGTAAAGTTCTGTTATTCTAAGAAACGATAAAATGAAAAAAATAGCTTTATCTCTTATTATCATTTTTGTTTGTGTGTCCAATAGCTTTACCCAAAGCAAGAAATCAGTTTCTATTTTGGGCGATTCTTATTCAACATTCGAAATGTTCTTGCAACCTGACACAAATAATGTGTGGTATTATACTTACCCCAAACATAATACTGATGTTACATCTGTAAAACAAACCTGGTGGCACCAATTTATAAAAGAAAATAATTATCGCTTGTGTATTAATAATTCTTTCTCTGGTGCTACTATTTGTAATACAGGCTATAATAAAGAGGATTATACTCATCGTTCTTTTATTACTCGTATGGATAATCTCGGCTGCCCTGATATAATCTTTATTTTTGGAGGAACTAACGACTCCTGGGCAGACGCACCAATAGGAGAGTATAAATATGAAAGATGGACAAAAGAAGACTTGTATACGTTTCGTCCAGCAATGGCTTATATGCTCGATTTTATGATTGATTATTATCCTAATATTGATATTTATTTTCTTTTAAATTCAGAATTAAAAAAGGAAATAAATGAATCAGTAAGAATTATCTGTAAACACTATAATATAAACTGTATCGAACTACAAAATATCGATAAAAAACAGGGGCATCCTTCCATACAAGGGATGAAACAAATCAATGAACAAATGAAGGAATTCATTAATTTAATGTCTGCAGGTCGGTAACAATTTTGTAACAAGAAACTTAGCCTATGAATGAAAATCCGAAAGAATATTATTTTCTTTCGGATTTTCATTCATAGATAGATACTATTTTTGATTTTTAATCGTTTATAAAATGAATTTTTGATTTTCCCTTTGGTTTACTTGTAGCCACAGCTATACCCCGTTGATCCAACTGATTAACAGCACAATAGAAATGATATACTACACCACCATGTTTAATTACATAACTTTTATGAGCATACTTATTATCAAATGTGTCCCCAGGAATCACAAGGTCATTACCTTCCCATTCACTCCAGTCAATCAGATTATAACTACAAGCAAATGTATTATAAGCCTTATATTTACGAGAAGGATCATGTGCACGAAAATAAAACATCACATATATTTCTCCAACTTTCTGTATATGAGCATCTCCTGTTATAGTATTAGGAGATTCAAGAGAAAAAACCGGATTTTCTGAATAACGCTTCCATTTTTTGAGATCTCTAGACAAAGCTATACCTATGCGCTCTGCTTTCAACTCTGTCTGTGGATGTTTACCTTTCGCATTATAAAACAAAACGAATGGCTCTCCCAACACTTTGTCTTTATCCAGATAAATAGTGCTTTTATACTGAGTTATTTTTTCAAACCATTGTGCATTATCATCTGCTGATGATAAAAGAGGATGATCAAGGCTTTCCCATTCCATACTTTTACCTAAGTCTTTTTCTGAAATGAAAGCAAGCCCTATACTTAAAGGGTCTGTTTCATACCCTTCATTAGGCCCTCCAATATATGTCATCCAATACTTTCCTTCATAAGAATTTAAAGTATAGCTTCCACCCCATTCCATATCTGGTAATGCAGGAAATCCTCCTCGTTGATTCATGTCCCAAAAGCCATTTCTAAAAGAAAGGAGTCGCCCTAATGTTTCCCAGTGTAGTAGATCATCACTTTCTGCAATCCAAGTTTCATAACCTCTTCCACTAGTCCAATCTTTTCCATTATACACCAAATATGTCATATACCACTTATTCTTATGACGAAAAACTGTGGGGCAATCGATTTTATAGTTGTTATCTTTGGGAACTACTACTAATCCATATTTATAAGGGGTTTTTATCTGTTCATATATATTTCCCATCTCTTCCTGTGGTACTTTATTTTGTGCAAGACAGAACTGGTAAATAACCAAAAGGAAACATACCAACCAAATTCTTCTAATCATAATTATTATTTTTTTAAGTGAAGTAAAAATTTAATAAAACAAACCTGTTAAATTCAATTATAAGAGTTTTCTAATTTTTTATATTTATTCTAACCATACAGCACCCAACTCGTATGAGGCAGTCGATAGACTTATTGGTTCCGTTGCTATTTCAAGTAACTCAATGTCTTGGATATGGAAAGGGATATTGAGAGAAGGATAAAAATAACGTTTCATAAAGATAGGATAAGTTTCAGGTAATAAAGCTGTCTCTGTTTGTCTAAAGTCTGAGATATTTATTTTATAAACTGATTGATTAGATTGAAGATTTATTAAAGAAGTATAAGTAAATCCAAGATTAGTAACAAACCCAATATTTAACTTATTTAATCCCTGAGGATTTTTGATATGAAGACAGAGATGGGTAATCTTATTCAGTTCTTCTTGTCGATATTCAATAGAAGGCTTGATAAATTTGCGAGCATAATAACGCACATTAAGTCCCTCTTCTTCTCTAAAAACAATTTGCATACGAGCTGATTCTAATGGATCTACATTAACCAAATTTTGAGTAACACCTGTACTTCTATTATCAGCATCATGTGGGATTCCTAAAATCTCCATATTCCGATCTAATTTATCACTAATCGTAACTAATTGTATCGGAGTATTAACCTTTACAAGAGGAATGTTCCACACTTCAGGCTTAAAATAATTTTGATTGAAATCTAAATTCATTCTAGAAGGTAAATCATATGGTTTACCTTCTTTATAAAGAGTCACATGGAAATTGAAACTACTCCCATAAATTTTCTCTCCAGGAATCATAGCTTCGTAAATCAATCCCTTTGTGCGAACCATAGTATAACGGCTCCCTTCTAACAGGCGCCCTGTAATCGAATGAACCTGATATAAAACAACAGAATCAGGTATAGTAGGACCACAGACAGTTACTTTCTGAGTGTAGCTTTTCCCAGAGATAAGTACCTCAGGTAGTTCAGGAACAACATGATATTTATGAGCACGATGTTCAGGAGCATGAAACTCATTTAATCGAATAGTTCCTAACTTAGAACCAGCACTCCAACTTGTTTTTTCCTTTCCTTCTTTCTTTAACAAATAAACGCCTGGATTCACTAAGACTGTTTGACCTATAGCTTTACCTCTAATTTTATTTTCATCATTCAAACCTATAATCGAATAACTTGATCCTAAATCTGACAATTGAATTTTAATAGGCCAAGTATTCCACATAATAGTTCCATACTCTTGATGTATTGAGGGTTTATTGTATGGATCTCGCAAGAATATAACATCAGGCATAACTTCTAGACGCCACACTCCTTCTTCTAGCTTATTTAATGCATATAATCCCGTTCCTTCATATTTCACGACAGGAGAATTACCACACCCCATAATTTCCTCTAAACTAGATTCTTCTACAGGCTGAGTGTTTGTATGATTTGAATAAAGAAACTTTTTAAGAGTATTCATTTCACTCAGATCTTCTTTATAGCTCACTCTAAAACATTCGAATATGGTATCATTAGGATAAGGGTCATACTGTTTACCTAAAGGCATATAGTTTTTTATTTCTCCTGCAATTTTCATACTTATAGCTTTACCTGGAGTATAAGAAAAGTTTAGATAATGCGTTGGATTAACAATACTTGACCAAGCTAAATCAAGAGGATCGTATGCAAACATTGTTAGCCATTGCATTGCTTCAGAGCGAAGAGTTCGAGTTATAGCAGGATAAACATGGGAATACGCAACATCTGGAACATCAAACTCATATACGAGCTTTGCTTTTTTATGGAAATTTCTTACGTTCTTAAATGTAATTTGATATTCATCTAAATTAGGTAGAAAATTCCCTTTTCGCTCATATCCAGCAACTAATCCTGTAGGATACCATTGATATGTAGCTCCCTGAATATCTGTATCAAAATAACCTTGAACATTCTTAAGGTTATGAGTCACATTGTAGAATACAGGTTTTTTATTCTCTGCTTTTTTATATGCTTTCAGTAGGGTATTTATATAATATCTAACTTCTTCTTCTGTTCCTTGATGACAAGGCTCGTTATCTATCTCCCAAGCAATTATATCAGGGTCATCAACGTATGCTAAGCCAGTATATGGATTAATATGTGTAAGAACTTGATATGTAAAATTTAATTGAGATTGTATGGCTGAATGATCAAGATGAGCTTGACATTTATCTATATAAGCAGAAAATCCTCGTATTTCTCGATCCTCAAGATTCATACTGCTATAATGGGTCATTGGAGTAATAACAATTTTTATATTGCGCTCTTTCAGCTTCGCCAACAAATAATCAAAGAAGTCAAGATGATCATTACATATGAGATTACCTTCTTTATCAGAAATTTCAATATCCCATAAATGAACCCGATAAGCATCAAAACCTAAACGGGCAAAATGATAAACATCTTTATCTATCGCTTTTCGAATATCGATATTAAGATCTTTCATTGTTCTGCAAGCAATAGAAAAAGGAAGAGTATAGTTTATACCAAAAAAAGACGCTTCTTTATGAGTATCAGACCATCTCATAATCCCTTTACTATCTACATACACAGCTGGAGCTTTAGTCTGTTTTTGACTAAAAACATTTCCACAAATAAATATGTAAAAAAAGAAAATAATATACTTCATAGTATCTTGAGATTAATAAAAAATAGAATCAGATTACCTTTTGATGTAATCTGATTCTATTTTTTTATTATTTTTTAGGACCATCATAGTCTTCTCTAGTAAAATATTGATTCAATGTTTTACCCGATTGACTAGCCATTTGAACTGCATAATCTGGTATTGGAACATACTGACTTGTAGGTGTACGACTTTCACCAAATGCGGACATTATGGTATAATATTTATTGAAACGAATCAAATCAATCTTACGACATCCTTCAAATAAAAGTTCATGACCTCGTTCCATTAACAAAGCATCCATAAATGCACTAACTGAAGCTGTAGAAGCAGTTGGTAAATTATCTAACCCTGCACGATTCCGAACAAGATTAACACTATTTATTGCATCTTGCGTTACGGTATTCGATTTTCTTACATCTGCTTCTGCATACAGAAGTAACACATCTGCCCAACGGGCTAACGGAATATTTCCCGGCTGATACTGGCTATTGACCTCAATAGGATATTTATTCAAGATAAAACCACTCCACTTTGATCCTATATCTTCACTTGTAACCCAACTATTATAACTGGTACTATAATACGAAGTGATAACAGAAGCCTTACGTAAATCGTTCTCTTCATAAGTTTCATAAAAAGGTTTATTTACGTTTAGGTACTGTCCCCATCCTTTTCCATTAAGAAAAGGAGTTGGATTACCATCTCCATCTTTTGCTGAACAATCTTTAGGTAAAGAATATACCATAAAACAATTAAAACTTCCCGCAGTATTTCCCCCTGTTGCCTTTGGGTCTATACTTAAAGCCATAATTACTTCATTATTCCAATTGTTTGCTTGTTTAAACTGATCTATGTAAGGATTTTCTCCACCTACATAAAGAGAATAGTTACCATTAAATTGAGAATATAAATTATAGGCTTTATCATAATACCCATCCATATGAGCACCTTCGTTCAAAAAATGACGCATTAAACAGAAGCGAGCATAATCTGCTGTTACTCGTCCTTTTTCATTCTGTATTTCAGGTGCATTTTTAGTTGCAAAAAGAAGGTCTTCTGTGATATATTCTGTCATCTCTGTAAGTGAGGGACGGACTAAATTACTTTCAGCCTCTGTATTACCGATCAAACTTGGATCAAGTATTACAGGTAGTGGACCATAATAGTGTAAAAGATAATACATCATAAGTCCACGTAACAAGCGTACCTCACCAAGTAATGCTCTTTTTTGAATATCAGTTAAAACTGTAGCGTTCTCCAAATCACCAACTATTTTTGTCATGCGTGTAACATCACGGATTTTCTCGAAATGATTAACCCCACTATCACTATTTTTAGATATGGTTTTTAAGTTTTCAAAATAACATCTAGTCATATCTGTCCAAAACTGCCTGTTGTTTGCTATATTCCATTCAGCCCCCTGATCTGTACAAGTGTCAAATCCATGATAAATTCCATTGGCTGGTATATACCAGGGATAATTTGTTCCTCCATCTCCCCAAGTATAACTCCATTTATTTTGAAAAGGTAAATAAGAACTCAACATATATTCTTCGTATTCTGCAGCAGTAGAAGGAAAGCTGGATGTTGATAGTTTACCATAAATCTGTGCATCAAAGTTATTCTCACAACTACCAAATAAAATAAAGAAACTCACAATCAATGTATATAATATACTTTTTTTCATAATTTTTCTATTTTGTGTTTGTTTTAGAATGATACATTTAACCCTATAGTATATGTACGAGCTACAGGATATTCCGCATTACTCCCTTTATTACCAGTACGTCCTGTTCTTACTTCTGGATCAAAATATCTAAAACTAGTAAATGTAAATGGGTTTTGTAAATCAGCATATAAACGAATAGAACTGATGAACTTACCCAATGCTCCTAATTGTTTATTCGTAAAGTTATATCCTAATGTAATATTACGTACACGAACAAAAGAAGCATTCTCATAGCCTATATCTGTCCCTGCACCACCAGGAAGTGTAACAGATTTCGTTGTTGCCGCCAAACCTGGAATTGTACCATTGGGGTTTTTTGATGTCCAGACCTCTTTAATAAGTGCAGATTGACTCATATTTTGTGACGCTAATGTCCTTCCATCAGCCCAAGTATATATGTAGTTATACTTTTTTAAGCCAAGTTGTGCATAAAGAAATATATCTAGATCCCAATTTTTATAGGTAAATCGATTACCTAAACCTCCATAAACTGAAGGAATAACATTAACCATCTCCACATCCTCTTCGGTTATTTGATTGTCTCCATTAAGATCTTTTAGAATGGGACTCCCTGGGCTTTGATATCCTTCTGGTTGATAACTTGGCATATTACTCATATCTGCATTTACAAGGCCATTTGTTCGATAAAAATAAAGAGCATTTACAGGTTCATTCTTTTGTTTTTGGTACTTTTTCCATGTATAATTAGGCATCCTTTCCTTCCATATGGAATTATAATGAGATAATGTTAAAGTTGTTGACCAACTGAAATTGTGAGAGACAATATTTTTAGTATTCAACGTGAAGTCCCACCCATATCTTTGAACATGCCCTCCATTGATAGGGTAAGTGGGCAATAAAGATAATCCCGGTGAAACAGCAGATCCAAGCATATCTGTAACATCATTCCAAAAATAATCAAAACTTCCATTGATGCGATCTTTTAGAATAGAGAAGTCTAGTCCTATGTTTTTCATTATGGTTTTCTCCCAAGTCACTGAAGGATAATCTAGTCCAGATAAATAATAAGTGATATGCTTATCAGTCCCCTCATTAAAAACGATGTAAGATGGACTAGAAGAAAATGCACCATAAAGTGTTGTCCCAAGGTTATCTCGTCCAGTAACACCATAAGATGCACGTAATTTCAACATATCAATCCAGGTCAAGTTTTCCATAAATTTTTCATTGAATATTTTCCATGCTGCAGAAACAGAAGGAAAATAAGCATATTTTTTCCCTTTAAAAAACTTATCTGTACCATCGCGCCGTATTGTTCCTGCCAGAACATAACGGTCATAAAAATCAAAACTTGCCCTAGCAAACTGTGAACGCTTTTCATCTTTAGTTCTCCAACTACTTAAAGTTTTTTCACCTGAAGCTGCAGATACATCATCGTTTCCAATAGTGTCGTGTATATCTGTATAGCGAATAGCTTGACCTTTTGTTTTATTTATATATCGACCTATACCTAAAACAGCATCCATACGGAAATTCTCATTAAATTCCTTATTAAAACTTAATATAGCCTCAAGTGTCTTGTTACTACGTTCGCTATTACCCAAATTACCACGTGATTGATAAATTTGTTGAAAGTAAATAGTCGATGGTATATAAGTATCTCGTCCACCATCTTCTTTATTATAACCATAGATAAGTTTTGCTGATAGCATATTCTTGATGATATCAATGTCAGCTGCAAAATTCACATTAAATCCTGTTGTTGTTGAGGTATCAGAGATTTTATTCATTGCTGCCGGATTTGGTAGATATGAATATTGAGTATAATTCCCATTTTCATCATAAACAGGTAGATAAGAAGGATAAGTCATTGCTGCAGCTAGAGATCCGTTTGAATGATGACCTCCTCCATTTGTTTCACCTACCATCCCATTGTTATATTTATTGCTGTTGAGATTTATTGATGTCGTAAGCTTAAGAAAACTAGTCAATTGTGCCGCTACATTGGATCGCAAAACAAATCGCTCCATATCAGAGTTTTTCACTGTACCATCTTGTTTAAAATACTGTCCGGATAAATAATAATTCAATGTCTTTGTTCCTCCTTGAATTGAAATATTATGATTAGAGATACTACCCGTTCTTAATACCTCATCATACCAGTTTGTATTTAATGCCCCTGATATCTGTTGTTCTGTAAATATATTTGTATATCCATTGTCATACGCAGTATGACCATAAATCCCCATTTCATGATTCAAAAGATAGGTTTCCTCACCAAACACATCTACATATTTCATATATTCAGAACCGCTAAGCATTGGTAATTGCTTATAACTCTTCACAAAACTCATATTCCCACTATATGAAACCTTAAGCTTTCCCTCTTTTCCTTTTTTAGTTGTTACTAGTATTACACCATTAGCAGCACCAATTCCATAGATTGAAGCAGAAGCATCTTTCAAAACTTCAATAGATTCAATATCTTCAGGATTCAAACCAGATAAACCTCCACGGTCTACATTCGAAGGAACAATACTTGTTGAGTTTTCTAGTGATCCACTAGGCATAACTATACCATCAATAACATACACAGGAATTCCTCCACCACGAACTGACATATTAACATTACCTCCAGGTTGTGCATTCTGCATCGTTGCCTGTAAACCAGCTGCCCGTCCCATTAGCATTTGAGACATATTACTGACAGAAGCAAGAGGAACATCATCTGCATTTACTTTTGCAATAGAGGTTGTTAGATTCTTTTTTGCTACAGCTCCATAACCTGTGACAATAATTTCATTCAACACTTGAGAGTCTTCCCTAAGAATAATACGCAAACTAGTCTTTCCATCTATATTTATGTTTTGCGTAACGTATCCAATATATGATACAACAAGTGTAGAAGCTGACGGAACAGAAAGAGTAAATTCTCCATCCATATTACTTATGGTTCCAATTGCACTATTTCCCTTAACGACAACACTAGCTCCAATTATAGGTTCATCATTTTCATCAACAATAACGCCTTTAACCATTTGTTTATTGTCTTCATTGATAGCATTCGCCTCTTCTCCAGCAGTTAATACTATATATTTTTCAACTATTTTATAGTTGATATTACTTCCTTTGAACAATTCGCTTAGAATAGTACTTAATTTTTGCTCATGTTTATTAACTGATATTCTTCGACTATTATCCAACAGTGTGTTATTATAAAAGAAACGATACTCTGTTTGACTTTCAATCTCCTTGAAAATTTCTGTAAGTAACGCATCTTTAACATTAAGATTGACCTTAGCATTTTGTGAATAGGAAATATTTGCATGTAAGCAAAAACAGGTCAGAAACATAAGAATAGTTGTGATTTTCATTTTAAGCCATAGATTTTGAGTAATCAAAAGAATATTACTCTTGAAGATATTTTCTTTTTTCATATCTTTGTTTTGTAGATTTAAAAGATTAAACAATATTTTTGTTGTTTTTTCATTTACTGGGAGTAGAGCACCACCTCTGTTCCCAGTTTTTTTATGTTTTCATTTTATCATAAGCAATACTTTATTTTTAGGGTTAAACTTTTTTTATTTAATATAAATAGTATCATTTACTTGCGTACATTGTAATTGCGATTTGGGAGTACTTACTTTTAAAACCTCTAATATAGTTTCCATTGGATCATAATTATGAAAAGATCCACTAAAGGTCTCTTTTTTTAATTCTTCATTTTGGAATACAAAAGAGACATTAAAGCTTCTCTCAAGTTTACGAGTAAGTTCATCAAAAGTGATGTTTTCAAAAGTAATATCTCCAGTTCTCCATAATTTAAGCCTATTCACATCAATTTTTTCTCGCCAATATTTTCCCGTAGATTTATTAAAAACAAATTGCTCTCCTGGATCTATTTTTTCTTTCGTTTTACCAAATTCAATGACTACTCCTCCTTCGAGTAGAGCAATAGATGTTTGGTTCTCATCATGAAATGCAGACACATTAAAGCTTGTTCCGGTTACTCGATAAGTAAACATCTCATTATGTACTAAAAAAGGCTTCTCCTTATTTGAGTGTACTTCAAAATAAGCTTCACCTTTCATGTAGACCGATCGTTCTTTTTTTCCAAAAGAATTACTATAACTTAGTTCACTACATGAATTAATCCAAACGCGTGAGCTATCAGGCAACAGAATTTGAGCTCTTTCACCCACTCCTGTTTCAATCTGTGTCTCTGAAAAAAGTTCTTCTGATTTAAAAAGATGCAACAAAGTTTGGTAACAAATAATGCCAACAATTAAAACAGCTGCATATCGTGTCATCTCAACAACAAGTTTTCTCATACGAAAATACTTACTTGCCGGATTTATTTTTTGTTTAAAATCAATCCACTGTTCATTTACCCTACTTGTTTCAAACAATTGCTCAACTTGTCCTAAGTCATATGCATCCTTTAATGAGCGAAAGTATTTCTGATTTTCCAGATTATTTTCTAACCAAGCTAATAGCTGAGCTTCTTCTTCAACTGTTGTACTCGCTGAAAGATATTTAATAATTATAGAGTCTATTTGTTCCATTATATGCGCCTTATATAAGTAAGACGCACGAACAGTTCAAACTACTTAGTCTAAAATGAATTTTTTATTAAAAATAGAAGGTAACTCTTCTTTAGCCTATTAAAAACATTATTATTGGAAAGAAATCCTTTAATTGTTTTTTTAAATGTCTCAAACTTTGATACAAATGACTTTCTACTGTTCTAATACTAATACCAAGCTCATCAGCTATCGCTTGATTTTTCATGCCTTCATATCTACTCATAATAAAGATCTGATGACTGCGACTTGGAAGAGTGGATAAAGCTTCTTTAAGCATCTGTTTCATTTCCTTCATATATAAATCAACAACAGGGTTTGACCCTTCAGGATGAAATTCAAATTCTTTTATTCTCAACTTCAGCGATTCATGATAATCAGAACGAATTTTTTGTGAACGAATATAAGATAAGGCACGATTACGAACAGAAGCAAACAAATAGGATTCAGCTGAAACAATAACTTCTTGTTTCTTCTCCCAAAAACTAATAAAACATTCCTGTACCAGATCTCGGGCTGTTTCCTTATCATCTATGTATTTACAGCAATAGGCAAAAAGTCGAGGTTGCATATTCTTAAAAAATGTTTCAAATAGTATTGGATCCATGAATGGGTTCGATATTAACCTTAATATAAAGTAAAGATAATGTTTTAATGTAAAATAGCTAGGTAACCCAAACTTTTTTATTTTGATCAACCATTCTCGAATTTAGATAATACTTATCAACTAAATAACAAGAAGAAACACACAGGAAACAATAAGAAATAACAATTATTTCTTTTCTTCATCACAATTAAAATCAAAGAGTCTTTTAATCATCTAAGCTCATCCTTTCAAAGTGAAAGAATAAAAATGAGATAAAGAATAATTTCTAATCAAACTAAGTATATATACACAGACATTTTGCTTTCTTTTCTTTCCTCTTTTCTGTATATTTAGATTTGTAATCAAAAGAAAGGAGAGCATCAATGAAAAAACTGATTGTATTAACTGGAGCAGGTATGAGTGCAGAGAGTGGAATTAGCACTTTTAGAGATTCAGGGGGTCTATGGGATAGATACCCTGTGGAACAAGTGGCCACCCCGGAGGGATATCAAGCCAATCCACAATTGGTATTAGATTTTTACAATACACGCAGAAAAGAGTTGCAGGGAACTGAACCTAATGAAGGACATAAAATTCTGGGAAAACTCGAAGATCATTTTGATGTAACTATTATTACCCAAAATGTAGACAATCTCCATGAGCGTGGGGGGAGTTCAAAAGTAATCCATCTGCACGGTGAATTAACCAAAGTGTGTTCTTCCGATCGCCCGAATGATTCTCGTTATATAAAAGAGTTAGCTCCAGAAAACTATGAAGTAAAGATTGGCGACTTGGCAGAAGATGGCTCACAACTGCGCCCATACATTGTTTGGTTTGGTGAGGCTGTTCCCAAAATAGAAGTAGCAATAGATATTGTCAGACAAGCTGACCTCTTTTTAATTATTGGTACATCAATGAATGTTTATCCAGCAGCTGGTTTACTTCATTATGTAAATAGAGGGGTTCCCATTTATTTAATTGATCCTAAACAAGTAAACATCTCTCGCTCAGATATTCAAGTCATTCAGAAGGGGGCTTCTGAGGGAATGCGTATATTAAGAGAAAAGTTACTGAATGAATAATCGAAAAACAAAACCTACGTGATTAACCAATGTACGTGTTAATCCGTAGTAATTAGTCATAATCTGAAAGCGTTCCTTCAAGGACGCTTTTCTGTTTTGAGTAGTTAATCCCTCTTCTAAATAGTTTACGAGTATTTGATTGCTATTAAAAATCAAGTTCGATTTTTTTAATATGCGTATGCACCAATCAAAGTCTGAAGAGTATTTATATTTTAAGTTATAATCTTCAACCAATTCTCTTTTAGCAAAAAAAGCTTGATGGCAAACCAACATACCTTTCGAGAAACTCTTCCATGTTAAATCTTTAGGTGGTTTCAGACGCCTCATCTTTATAAATTCACCACTCGATTTCACCAAAGCGGTATTTCCATAAACCACATCGGGTAACACATCGCCAGGCATTTTCTTAACCAATTCTTCAAGTGTGTCCACACAATGAAAAGTATCTCCGGCATTCAAAAAAACAACATAATCACCTGTTGCTTTTGCAATCCCCTTGTTCATTGCATCATAAAGTCCGTTATCAGGTTCAGAGATTAATACATCTATCGCCTTTGCATATTTCTCAACTATCTTAGGGGTTGAATCAGTTGAAGCTCCATCGATAACAATATATTCAATCTTGCTATAAGACTGCTCAACGACACTATCTATGGTCTTCTCCAAAACCTTTTCGGCATTGTAGGTTACAGTAATAACAGAGAACTTAGGCATTAAGCTATTTTGCATCATTATTCAATAAAGTTTCATAAAGTTCTATATATACTGATGTAACAATTTCTTCAGCATAAGAGTTCACAACTTTAGCTCTAGCTTTATCTTTTAATTGATTTATGCTTTTATTTTCAAGTATCCACCGGATGCCTTCAACTAAACTTGAGGCATTCTCGTAAACAGAAACATACCCATTTACCTTATGATCTATCATTTCAGGAATACCTCCCACATCAAAACCAACACATGGGGTTCCACAAGCCATTGACTCCATAATCATGTTGGGCAGATTTTCCTCCAAAGAAGAGGTTACATACAAATCCACTGCATTATAGATATCCACCATTTGTTCGGTAGATTGAACATATCCCATAGAGAAAACAGGAAATGGAGATAGAGCTTTTAATGTTTCGGTATTATTCCCAATAGCTACCACACCTATGTCTCTCGTGGTATATCCTTTCTCTTTCAGCTCCATACACGCCTCAATAAAGAGTTCAAATCCTTTTCTTTTATCCAAAGCATTTACTGCACCAAAAAGCAAGAGCTTTTGATTTAAGGGCAGTTCTAACTTCTCTCTACACTCTTGTTGATTTTTTGGATAAAACTCTTCTATAGAGATGGGATTAGGGATGGATAATATTCTTTGATTTTTTGTTAATGCACTTTTTTTAGCTTCATTGGCTATCCACTGACTACATCCCACAAAATTCAAAGAATAGGGCAAATATAGTTTTCGTTTTTTGTTAAATATTAAATAGGACAAATCACGAGCAAATATACCTTTGCTTAAATAGGGACAATGCACACAAAAAGAGTGAAAGTTTGTACAGGCACGTGCATGATGACAAATACCTGTTATGGCCCACATATCATGTAAAGTCCAAACAACAGGTTTACCTGAAGTTATAATTCCTCCAAGTTGTCGCATAGAAAACATTCCCTGATTAATCCAATGCAGATGAATAATATCAGCCTCTTGAAAAGCTTTTTCCCGGGTAATATCAACTCCGGCATTGGCTATATCGACTTGAAACACTTTTGACCTTTTAAAGCCTACAGACAACCAGATTACAAAACGCTCCCAAAGAAAACTCAAAGAATATCTTATACCGGCTTTCTTAGTAACCACTGCATCCAGATCACTCTGTTTTTCTTTCACAAACAATTTTGCTTCAACACCATGCTTATTCAAAGCTTGGAATAAACGCTTAGAGGCAACTGCTGCCCCACCCGTTGATTCAGAGGTGTTAATTAATAAAACTTTCAGTGGTTCTTTGTTCATTTTTTATGCTTTGAAATCGCCTTTTAAGGTACGTTTAATTCTTCGTTTTACTTTAGCCCAAAATCCTTGCGTTCGTTTGTAGTATTGCCTAAAAATGGTTCTCGCTTTTAAATTCTCTTCTATAGGTTCTATTTTCTCCACAGGTAATGCTGACAACCACAAATTGGAACCGTAGAGGTCTCCACCTCCACAATGCGTACCTGAACCATCAAATCCTTTGTTTTGAACTAACGAATGCCCTACATTTAAGGATAGCATATCCTTCAGAAACAGAGAGGCATTCCAACGTATAGCCCAAGAATCATTCTCGCCTTTTACTTGTCGCTCAAGCATACGTGTAAAAGGGTAAGCTCCACCAAAATCGAACCGTTTATTCAGTTTTTTTCTTTTTAACTCACTTAACAACTCATCACCCTTAGGATTGAAATAATCCCAAGCTCTTTTCCATGTAGCCCAACCCCAACTTCCCGTCCATTTAATCAGAAAAGTGTAAGGTAATTCCGTTGAGTTTGTAAAATCACATCCTTGTATATGTCCTACTCGATGTTCTGTTTCATACTTATCGAGTGCCTCATTCATAAATGATAGAAAGTAAGGAGCTAAAACTAAGTCATCCTCTAAAACAATAACTTTTCCATAGGTATTAATAACTTGAGAAACTCCATCAATAACACTTTGAGCCAAACCTTTATTCTGTTTTTGCTCCACAATAGAGACCTTTTGAAAGCCTTGAATGGTTTGAATATATGTACGCACCTCTTCCACCAAAGGAGCCTCTTGCTCTGTTTTTGCTCCATCAGAATAAATGATTAATTCACTTTCATTAGCCAATTTATTGGCAAGTAATGAGCGTATTAATCGTTCGGTGTGATCTTTCCGATTATAAACAAAAAGAATTATGGGTGCTAACTTCATTAATTATATCCATTTATTAATTCTACAATTCATTCCTGTTCCCACTCTGCCTTACATTTATTCTCCAAAAGTTATAAGTCAACTCAACGATAATTAAAGGACACCAAAGAATAAAACGTCTTATTAAAAATTACCTCTTCAATTTAAAGACTGTTCGAACAATCTCTAAGATAAGATTTCTTTGGAAGATAAACATAACTATTAGGTATAGAATAGCTCCCAACAGAATCTTTGATGTCATCTTTACCAATAAATTTTCTATTCCTTGTGTAAAGAAATAAACTGCCCCCATAATGATTAATGCCGTTAGAGCAAAAGAGGCGATGTCAACCAATGCTTCCTTAAAAGCAAAGTCAATCTCCCGTCGAACAAAATAATTCCATACTACAAGCCACAGAATATTGAGCGATGAGAAAGAGATAACCATAGCCAGTATACCATACGAGGAAACACAAAGCATCAATAATACTTGAGTAATGCCTAAAGTAATGACATTCCACATATAGACATTGGATTTTCCTTTACTGATAATTAAATGTGTAAACAGATGCGTTACAGGAGCAAAAGCGCCCCAAATACATAAAACTTGAAGTAAAGGAACACTGGGTAACCATTTGGCTGTAATGGTAAGCACAATGAATTCTTCAGCAATAATAGCCAATCCAAACATCGCAGGAAACGAGAGGAAAGAGGTAAACTTCAACATCTTTCTAAACACTCGTTTGTGTCGTTCTCTATCTTCAGCAGATGCAGCTAAAACAGGCTGTGCTACTCCATTCACCATATTGATAATGACATTACTACTCATGGTGTTCCATTTTGAGGCCTGTGTGTAATCTCCTACTTTATTAGGCTTGAAAAGTTTACCTAGCAATACCGTCAAAACATTATTGTTTATATGATTAAACAGATTAGTCATTAACACCTTACTGCTAAATCCAAACATTGATTTCAAGGGTTTAAAATCGATAACCCAATTGGGACGCCAAGGAGAAAACAACCAGAGTAAAAGAGTAACAATAGCCACATAAGATACAGCTTGAAAGGCTATACTCCAATAGCTATACCCTTTGACAGCTAAAAAAACAGCCACACTTCCCGAGATAGCCAGCCCTATAAGCTGTGCAATGGCTTTCTTCTTCACCATTAAGTGCCTAAACAAATAAGCACTTTGTGCAGTTCCCATACTGGAAAACAAAAAACCCAAGAAAATAAATCGTGCTAAAGAAGTGAGTTCGGGCAAACCATAGAATTGAGCAATCAATGGAGCTAGAAGGAAAAGCAAGACATAAAGAGCAATCCCCATAAACAGGCTAAACCAAAACACAGCATTGAAATCTTTGTGTTTTACCTCAGCTTTAATGGCCAAAGCAGAAGAAAATCCACTTTCTTGTAAAGAATTGGCCATAAGAGAAAAAATGGTGAGCATCCCCACCATTCCATATTCTTCAGCGTCTAGTATTCGGGCAAGAAAAATGCCAAAAAGAAGACTCAATACTTGCTGTAAAGTATTGCTCACTCCACCCCATAGCAAACCGGAGGCGGTTTTTTCTTTCAACGATTGATCTCCCATCCTTAATTAAACAGGATATATTTTCTTTTTTGTTGTTCTATTTGATTTCACTTCCGGGAGAAACCTCTTTTACCGGCTGTAACAACACCAAATTTCCTGAACTATCTTCAACCGATAGAATCATACCTTCAGAAACAATCCCTCTTAATTTACGAGGAGCTAAATTCGCAATGAAACAAACTTGTTTACCGACTAATTCTTCGGGTTGATAGAACTCAGCTATCCCGGAAATAATCGTGCGATGTTGCAATCCGTCATCAATCTTAAATTGTAACAGTTTATCTGTCTTAGGCACTTGAGAACACTCTAAAACAGTACCCACTCGCATATCTAATTTCAAGAAGTCATCAAATTCTATGTTTGGTTTAATAGGGTTTGCTTTGCGAGTTGCTTTTTCGTTCTCTTCTTTAATTTTTTGCAGCCTGTTAATTTGAGCATCAATAGCCTCATCTTCAATTTTCTCAAATAGCAACTCCGGTTTATTCAGTTGATGATTGGTTTCCAACAAAGTAGTACTTCCCAGATTTTCCCATTCTGCCGTCTTTATATTCAGCATTTCCCGCAGTTTTTGAGAGCTGAAAGGTAAGAAAGGCTCAAAAGCAATAGCTAAATTAGCCACCAACTGTAAGCTAAGATTTAAAATGGTACCCACCCGATCCATGTCGGTTTTAGCCACCTTCCAAGGCTCAGTATCGGCTAAATATTTATTTCCAATACGAGCTAAATTCATTGCAGCACGCTGTGCATAACGGAATTTAAAATCCTCCAAATAACCTTCTATTTCAGCTTTCACCGAAGCAAACTCAGCCAGAGTTTCTTTATCGTATGCAGTCAGCTCACCTAAAGCCGGAACCTTACCATCGAAATACTTATGAGTCAATACTAAAGCACGATTGACAAAGTTGCCATAGATACCTACTAACTCACTGTTATTATGTGCTTGGAAATCTTTCCAAGTAAAATCATTATCTTTTGTCTCAGGCGCATTGGCTGTTAATACGTAGCGCAATACATCTTGTTTACCCGGAAAATCTTGCAAGTATTCATGTAACCAAACCGCCCAATTACGAGAAGTAGAGATTTTATCTCCTTCCAAATTCATAAACTCATTACTAGGTACATTATCGGGTAAAATAAAACTACCTTCAGCTTTGAGCATAGCAGGAAAAACAATGCAGTGAAATACAATGTTATCTTTTCCAATAAAATGTATTAAACGGGTTTCAGGGTCTTTCCACCAAGTTTCCCAGCTATTGGGTAACAGTTCCTTTGTATTTGAAATGTAGCCAATAGGAGCATCAAACCAAACATAGAGTACTTTCCCTTCGGCATCGGGTAGAGGAACAGGAATTCCCCAGTTCAAATCTCGACTTACTGCACGAGGTTGCAACCCCATATCTAACCAGCTCTTACACTGTCCATACACATTAGGGCGCCACTCTTTATGATCTTCTAAAATCCATTTTTTCAACCACCCTTCATGTTTATCTAAAGGCAAATACCAGTGTTTAGTTTCTTTCATACTCGGTATAGCTCCTGTGATAACACTTCTGGGGTTAATGAGGTCGGTAGCATTTAATGAAGTTCCGCAGCTTTCGCACTGATCGCCATAAGCTCCCTCTTTATGACAATGAGGACACTCACCCGTAATGTAGCGATCGGCTAAGAAGGTTTTAGCCTCCTCATCGTAATATTGCTCCGATGTTTTTTCTATAAACTCTCCTTTATCGTATAAGGTTTTAAAGAAATCGGAAGCTACTTGTTTATGTGTATCAGAGGTGGTACGACTATAGACATCAAAGGATATTCCAAATTCCTGAAAAGACTCTTTGATTAATTTATGGAAACGATCTACTATATCCTGAGGCGTTACTCCTTCTTTCTTTGCCCGGATGGTAATGGGTACTCCATGTTCATCCGATCCTCCCACAAATAAAACATCTCTCTTTTTTAGTCTTAAATACCTAACATAAATGTCTGCAGGGACATAAACACCAGCCATATGACCTAGATGTATGGGGCCATTGGCATAAGGCAATGCAGTAGTAACTGTAGTTCGTTTGAATTGTTTATTCATAAATTATTCTATATTCAAAATCATTGATAACTACAAAGATAATTACTTTTTTTAGACTCTACCGTGTTGTGTGTGGGTTTGTTGTGAAGAGAAACTCGTGAACTAGCATTACACTTCTTGAAATATTTACTATCTTTCTTTCCATATTAACGGATTTATAAAAGAAAACAACCCCTACATAGTTATGATTACACCGCAACTCATTCAACCTCAAAGTATAGTTGTTGTTGGCGCATCGCCTAACACAAAAAAACCGGGAGGTGCCGTATTAAAAAATCTCATCAATGGAAAGTTTCAAGGAGAGCTAAGAGCTGTAAATCCCAAGTATCCCAAAGTACAAGAGGTTTCTTGTTATCCGGATGTATCGGCCATTCCTCCTACAGATTTGGCCATCTTGGCTATTCCTGCTGCTGCTTGTCCTAATGCTGTCAGATTACTAGCTTCTGAAAAAAACACCCGTGCATTCATTATCTTATCTGCAGGGTTTGGTGAGGAAACAGAACAGGGTGCATTATGGGAGAATGAGATTGTAGACACGGTAAATCAATACAATGCTTCCCTGATTGGCCCCAACTGCATTGGTTTATTGAACAGAAACCACCAAAGCCTGTTTACACTTCCTATACCTAAATTAACACCTAAAGGAGTCGATTTAATATCAGGATCGGGTGCTACTGCGGTTTTCATAATGGAGTCGGCAGTAATCAAAGGACTTGCGTTCAACTCGGTATGGTCGGTAGGAAATGGGAAACAGATTGGCGTTGAAGATGTTCTGGCTTATATGGATGAAAATTTTGATGCAGAGAAAGACTCTCACATCAAACTGCTATATATGGAGAGCATTAAAAACCCCGACCGCTTACTTTATCACGCTGCCTCATTAATTAAAAAAGGATGCAAAATTGCAGCCATTAAAGCCGGAAGTTCTGAAAGTGGTATACGTGCGGCCTCATCGCACACAGGAGCCATAGCCAGTTCCGACTCGGCAGTAGAAGCTCTGTTCCGTAAAGCAGGCATTGTACGCTGTTTCTCTAGGGAAGAATTAACCACTGTGGGCTGTGTCTTTACTCTTCCCGAATTAAAAGGCCGCAACTTTGCCATCATCACACATGCAGGAGGACCGGGTGTGATGCTAACTGATGCTCTCTCTAAAGGAGGCCTTACGGTCCCTTCATTGGAAGGACCTATAGCCGACGAGTTGAAAAGTCAACTACTTCCCGGTGCTTCAGTAGCCAACCCCATTGATATTTTAGCTACAGGAACCCCACAACAAATGGCCTTAACCATTGATTACTGTGAAAATAAGTTCAAAGATATTGATGCTATTTTTGCCATTTTCGGTACACCTGGATTGGTCAATATGGGAGAAACCTATGACATCCTACATCAAAAAATAAAGGAAGGCAAGAAACCTATTTTCCCTATTCTTCCTTCGATAAATACAGCTAAACAAGAGGTTACTGATTTTCTAAATAAAGGACACGTAAATTTTGCTGATGAAGTAACCTTAGGAAAAGCCATTACGCAAATATTAAATACTCCCAAACCTTCTGAATTGGGAATTGACTGTACTCTCATTGATCACAATCGGATAAGAGCTATCATTGATTCTGCTCCTAATGATGGTTATTTATCTCCTCAACTGGTAGAACAATTACTGAAAGCAGCAGGCATCCCAACAGTGCAAGAACTGGTTTCTAACGAGTTAGAAGCTTTAGCTCAATTTGCTAATAAGAATGGTTATCCTGTGGTTCTTAAAGTAGTAGGTCCGGTTCATAAATCGGATGTAGATGGAGTAGCACTAAACATAAAGAACCAAACACATTTAGCCATGGAGTTTGAACGAATGATTCAAATACCCGATACAAAGGCTATACTTATTCAAACGATGCTGAAAGGAACTGAACTCTTCTTAGGTGCTACCTATGAAAAAGATTTTGGGCATGTAGTACTTTGTGGGTTAGGAGGAATCTTTGTAGAGATTTTGAAGGATGTTTCCTCCGGATTGGCTCCTTTATCGTATAATGAAGCTTATTCAATGATTGAATCACTCCGAGCCTACCCCATATTTAAAGGTGCGCGTGGGCAAGAAGGAATCAACAAAGAAGCTTTTGCACATATCATTGTCCGACTGTCTACCCTCTTACGTTTTGCTACTGAGATTAAAGAGATGGATATCAATCCACTTTTGGGTAATTCCAAACAGATTACTGCAGTGGATGCCAGAATTCGGATTGCTCGTTAAAAGCTTAATCATTAGTTTGAGATACACTAAAAATACAACTATAACAAATAGTCTCATTTTTTAATAGTATCTCCCCAATTTTGATCGTTGAATTCAAAATTGAGGAGATTTATGTACAATTAGAAATGAAAAGGTTTGAGCTTTATACAAAAGGAAAGCAAATAAGTGTATAATGCGTTGAATTAAAATGAAAAAAGTAACAGGTAGAGGATGCACCTTTTTTCATAAGAAATAACCATTGTGTACATTTTAATCGCACCCATTTTTATAAATTTGACATAGAGAACAAAAAACACGTTGTTAGTTTGTACTAATAGTTTCCCTTTCCCTAACAAAAAGAGAAATAGAAGCCGAAGAGTTTTTAATAAAATAGGCTTGATTGAAAAAAGATTAAAATGAAAAGTTTGTAGAATAAAGATGAGAAAATATAGAAAGAAAATTATCCTTATATCCATTCTGACAATATTTGTCTTATTGATTAGTATTCGGTTTGTATATCCAATGATTTGGATTTCTAAACTGAATTTAAGGCAATTAGATTTAGGGAAATCTCTGCCTGATGAATTTAGGATAGAGAAACAATTGGTTATAGATGATAATGGCTATTTCTGCATTAATGTTCTGTTCAACGGTAAAGAGACAAGACAACTAATTATTGATACGCAAGCCACTTGTTTAGCCAGAATAGATACATTAGAAAAGCTTG
>CAZGUI010000025.1:0-33881 GCA_964528875.1 uncultured Bacteroides sp.
ATATAGCAGCATCGGTTGCCGTATCACCTAATCCTCTCTGATTTATTCGTTTGAAGTAGTCACTATCCCGATGCTCTTGATTAAAGTTGTAGCGAAACAGGGTACTGTTATTCAAATTAAATAAGCCCTCACATAATACGTATAGCTCTGCCGTTTCAGTTTCTTCAGGTCGAGTATCATCTGTCGGATAAGTTTTATCTTCCAAGTCATCACACGATAAGCAGAAGAAACTTAACAGAAGGATTGAACTATATATAGAGTAAATGAATTGCTTTTTCATTAGTAATTGATTTTTAATGTGGCACGAATGGAACGACCGGGCATCGGAAAGTTTTTGATGACTTCATAATTCTCATCTGCTAAGTTGAGCACCTCTAACTTAGCAAAGAGATCAACTTTTCTTACTTTGAAATCTCTGTATAAAGTAAGGTTGTGCTCCCTGTATGCTGGTAATCTGTTCTTAGCACTATTTTGTCCCAATGCATAACGTTTACCCGAATAGAGTAGCGAATAGGTAATGTTTATCCATGGAGTAGTGACAGTCGCTTGTCCTGAGCCTGAAGTTCTAGGTGTATAAGCTATTTGATGTTTGTATGTTTTATTGGTGTTATCGGTAACATCCAGACTTCTTTGATAAGTGTATTTTGCAGTCAAATGTAAACCAAAAGACTGTATAGTCTGCGTGGATATTGTGGCCGATAAATCCACTCCTTTGATATCAACTTTCCCCAAATTAACAATGCTCCATACAAAGAGATTTTTAGTGGGAACAGCCACTATTTTGTCGGTTACCTTATTATAATAGGCATCTGCAGTAAAAGAGATGTTGGGAATATATTCGTTTATCTTTTTAGAATATGTAAGTCCCAAATTGAACTGTTTGTTTTTCTCCGGATTCAAATCTCTATTCCCAATCTGCCCGTAATACAAATCATTGAAGGTCGGTAATCTGAATATGTCCTTGTAGAAAAAACGAAGTCTAAATTCTTCTTGTAAGAACGGCTTAAATGCGATGTTTAATTGAGGGCTTAATCGTTGATGATTGAAACGATTATTCTCGTTTTTTACTTTATCTTTGGTAATGGTTCCTAATAATGAAGCAGAAATAATGATAGGATTGCTTACAAATTTTGCAGCAATAACCGGCAATAGAGTGTATCGGGTAGGAGATACCTGCTTCGCTGAAGGACTATTTAATGTATTGATGCTTCCATCTATCGCCATACTGAAAGAGAGTTGTTTAAAAGCTCTGTATAAGGCAGAAGTGGAAATGTAATACTCTGTTTGGTAATACTTATCCTCGTTCTTTCCGGTTGATCCCTTATAATCCGGGTCTAAATAGCGTTGATAGCTCCAGTTCCATTTACCTAGAGCTTGAACAACCCATAGGTCATTGATCTCATTTTTATAGTGCGCTTGTGTAAAAAAGTTCTTATCCCAAAGATGTTGTGAACTATAGTCGTAGTAGTAGGTAGTAGCTCCGGGTAATCCTCTGGATGATTGATAGAAATAAGATTTGATTCTCCATTGTTCAGACGAACTAGGTTTGCCATAAACACTGGCTTCCACTCTAATCTGACTTACATCGGTGTTTTTTCGTTTTTCTGAAGATGTACTATCTGTATCCCCTCCATAAGCAAGTTTATACGGATACCTTCCATCCGAGGTCAGTCCTGAAACATCAATCACAGAAGCCCATTTATCATTGATTTTATATTGATAGATAAGGCTAGGGTTTATAAATCCCCAGGAACCTCCTTTCAAGGAAAATAAGACATTGTGATTTTTATTCTTGGTGAATGAGGGTTGTAGCGTTTGGATATTGATGAGCCCGGCAGAAGCAAATAAACGAGCGGGTTGAAAAATTTGGTCGCCTTGTCCTATACTTAATGAAAGCTGATCTACATTTTCCAATGAAATTTTACCTAAGTCAATTTGTCCGGTTTGGAAATCAGTCCAAGCTATTCCATCATAACTTAATGCCGTATGCTCAGCTCCTAAACTTCTTAGTGATACTGTTTTTAATCCTCCTATGCCCCCATAATCTTTCACTATTGCTCCGGAAAAATATTTCAAGGCGTCTGAAACTTGTAATACGCTGAGTTTTTTTAGTTCTTCCTTATTTATTTGTTGAGTAAAACCAACCGACCGTATCTCCTCATTTTTATATATGGAAGTTACTTCAATCTCTGGTATAGCGTATACTTTAGCTGTATCAATAGGTTCTCTTCCCCAAAGGTTGTGAAGGGTACATAATAAAAATAAAAACAAATACAAACGCATACTCCAGCTTACTAATTAAACTTCAAAATAATAGGTCTTCGTAAAAAAGCTAAGAGTACAAAAGATTATAAAAGTATAACCAAGGGTAATCTGCGCTCTTCCTCGAAAGCAAAGAAATTGTGTTTAGGCAGGTCTTCTGACTTACTCGTTAGCTTTATGCCTTCCCATCAAATGAATGAAAGTGGCCGAAAGATTTTAAAGCTAGTTTTCTATTGAGCTTACAGCAGCGGGACTGTTCAGGACTTTCACCTGATTCCCTTTTCAGTATTTCCCTAAAAGAGAAATACAACCTAAAACAGAATATATATTCTAATTCAAGACAAAGAAACAAATAATTCAATGGATTATAGCATCATTTCTAGTTAAAAAAGTAAGAGTGGAAGAATATAAGCTGAAACAAAGAGGTGAAATTATTAATTGAGTAAGTTTTTACATAACTATTCATCTATTATTGACCGGAATGTATTATTTTTGCATAAAATTTTAAGTACTATTCATTCGTGTGCTTGATTAACCACGTAAAAAACAAGAATTATGGATAAAAAAGTATCTGTCCCCTTTATGCTATTGGGGATATTATTTAATGTTTGCCTCATTGCAGCAAACATCTTAGAAACCAAAGTCATTCAGGTTTATGGAGACTTTTCGGTTACCGCAGGATTGTTGGTCTTTCCTATTTCCTACATTATCAATGACTGCATTGTGGAGGTTTGGGGTTTCAAAAAAGCCCGACTGATTATTTGGTCCGGATTTGCTATGAATTTCTTTGTTGTAGCCTTGGGATTATTAGCCGTTGCTTTACCGGCTGCCCCTTTTTGGGAAGGGGAGGAGCATTTTAATTTTGTTTTTGGATTGGCTCCTCGTATTGTAGTGGCTAGTTTAATTGCTTTCTTGGTAGGTTCTTTTCTGAATGCCTATGTAATGAGTAAAATGAAATTATCTAGCAATGGCAAAAATTTCTCTGCTCGTGCTGTGTGGTCTACTATTATTGGAGAAACAGCCGATTCAATTATCTTTTTTCCTATTGCCTTTGGCGGTATCATTGGATGGAAAAATTTACTCTATTTAATGGCTATACAAGTAGTACTTAAATCACTTTATGAAGTTTTAGTTCTACCTGTTACCATTCGGGTAGTGGCCTATATTAAGAAGGTAGAAGGTTCGGATGTTTACGACAAGAATATATCCTATAACATATTAAAAATAAAAGACCTATAAATGATGAGTGAAAATAAAGCAGTAGTTTTATTTAGCGGAGGACAAGATTCTACCACTTGTTTGTTTTGGGCAAAACAACGTTTTAATGAAGTCATTGCCTTGTGCTTTTCTTACGGACAAAAACACAGTCAGGAAATTGATGTGGCACGTCAACTAGCTAAAGACGCCGATGTAGCCTTTCACTTGATCGATGCTCATTTCATTGCCAACCTTAGTGTCAATGCTTTAACCAACTCTTCATTGAAAATGGATGAAAATAATGATTGCCCAAATACATTTGTTCCCGGACGTAATTTGTTTTTTCTAAATATAGCAGCTGTCTTTGCTTATGAACGCAAAATAAAGAATTTGGTTACAGGTGTATCTGAAGCCGATTTCAGTGGGTATCCTGATTGTAGAAGCAATTTTATACAATCGGCAAATCAAACGCTGAATTTAGCTATGGAGCAAGAGTTCATTATACACACCCCTTTAATGACGTTAGATAAGGCAGGAGTTTGGGCTCTTTCGGATGAATTGGATGTGTTTTCTTTGGTTAAGGAAAAGACACTAACTTGTTATAATGGCATTGTGGGGAGTGGCTGCGGTCATTGTCCTGCGTGTAAATTGCGAAACAGGGGATTAGAACACTATTTAGAGAAAAAGGAAAAATATGAATATAGATAGAGAAAAAGAGGATTTAACCCTATTGGGTCATCGTACCGATTATAAACAAGATTATGCGCCCCAGGTGTTGGAATCATTTGAAAATAAACATCCGGAAAACGATTATTGGGTACAATTTAACTGTCCGGAGTTTACCAGTTTGTGTCCCATAACCAATCAACCCGATTTTGCGGAAATTATTATTAAGTATATACCCGATAAGCAAATGGTAGAAAGTAAAAGCTTAAAGTTGTATTTGTTTAGCTTTCGCAATCACGGTGCTTTTCACGAAGATTGTATCAATATAATAATGAAAGATTTGATACAACTGATGAATCCTAAATATATAGAGGTAATAGGTCTATTTACACCACGAGGGGGTATCTCCATCTATCCCTATGCCAATTATGGACGTCCAGATACCAAGTATGAAGAGATGGCCCAAATCCGATTATTGAATCATCAATAAAGATAAAATTAACCTCCATTCAAAGCCCCTCCTATACTCCTTCTGGAGGGGGTGTTTGTCGGTCTAGGAGAGAAGGCCCTTCGGTCTAGGACTGAACACCCCTCGGTCTAGGACCGACACCCTTTCGGTCCTAGACCTTTTTTTATACAACTAAAAATAGTTGCTTTATACTTTTATAATTACTTTTGATAACTCAAGTTATAATAAAACGAATCTATAGATGAACAAGAAGTGTACAAAGATTAGAATTAATCATATTTTTCTTATTTTTGTAGGATTGTTTTTTACTCAACTCTTATCTAGTCAAAACAGAATTAATTGGAATTCCGATTTAGACTTCCTCTTGTTTAAGTTACCTGAAAAACACATTAATCTTTTCAGCCAGAAAGATAGCCTCTATTTTATAAAGAATATAAAAAACCTAAAAGCTACATCTAAACATAAAACTGATTTTGATATGGCTATAGGCATTCAACAGCTATTAGCTAGTTTAGGAGATTCACACACTCAGTTTGATTTTCGATCCTTAGTAGACAAAAAGCAAATTCTTCCACTTCAAACTTATTGGTATAGCGATGGTTTATATGTTACACATACTGTAAAGGAGTATGCTGTAATATTGGGCAGTAAAATTCTATCTTTTAATAACATTCCAATAGAAACGGTAGTAGAGAGCTTAAGCTCTTTAATTACTGTAGATAATCAGGCAAATATAAAACAAGCAATACCTCAATATATCCCTTTGTTACAAATTCTTAAATACTTCAATTTTACCGTAAAAGATGAAGTAACAGTAAGCTATAGATCATCTCATGGTAAAGAAAAAAGTATCATTATAAAACCTACTAGTGTTAACAAAAAAAATATTGCAATTATTGCTCCTAAATATAATCCTGATTCACTAGCCTTATGTTATAAAAATCAGAAAGATTTTTTTTCTGAAAATTATATTGCAGAAAATCAAATATACTATTTGCAATACAACAAATGTTGGAGTAAAGAGTTAGAAATGGAGTTTGGAAATCAAAAGAAAGCTGAGCAACTACCATCTTTTAAGGTATTTGAAGAAACGGTTCTCAAAACATTAAAAGAAAATCCGGTAAAAAAGTTTGTTTTTGACTTAAGACTGAATGGGGGAGGTAGTTCCAAACAAGGAACAGACTTTATCCATAAACTAAGTTCTCTCTTCAACAAAAACCCCGAGATAAAGATTTATGTGGTAATAGGTAGAAAAACTTTTTCTTCAGCCATACTGAATGCGTTAGATTTTAAGGCAATGACTAAAGCTATTTTTATTGGAGAAGAAACAGCAGGAAAACCCAATCACTTTGGAGAAGTTAGATCTTTTCTACTTCCTAGTAGTAAACTAAGGGTTACTTATTCCATAAAATATTTTAAACGCACAGACGAAGACATGCATACTTTACTACCTGATGTAGTAATAGACACTCCTTTTTCAGACTTTATGCAAGGTCTCGATCCTGTTTATGAATGGATAAAGGGTACACTTTAGTCACTTTCTTTTAAACCAAAGAGATTCCCAACCTTATTTTTTATTCCAAAGCTTTCGTTGGACAGAAAGGTTTACATTCAAGGTCTTAACTCTTTTTGTCTTAGGCTTATTTTTGTTTTCTCAATCTTAATTTAGACTTTTTTAGTTTTTATTCGGATGAATGTTTATCTTTGAATAAATTAAATTCTTTTTTATGAAAAAGAGATTACGAATGCTTTTGATGTTAAGTCTTTTGATTTTACCATTAGGAGCACAATCACCAGATCAAATCATCCAAACTCTGAATAGGGGGGATGTGACTGCTTTTTATCAGTTCTTGGGAAGTGATGTAAATCTAACAATAGAAAAAGATAATGCAGAACTTAAAAAAGAACAAGCAGTAGTAAAGTTAAACGATTTCTTTAAGAAAAATAACTTAACAAAATTTCAACTGAAACACCAAGGAGATCGTGATGGGTCAGCCTATATTGTAGGTATCCTATTTACAGTAAATGGAGAGTTTAGATTAAATTGTTTTATGAAAAAGGCCGATGGTGGCCTGTTTATTCATCGTATTAGAATAGAAAAATAAGAATGAAAGAAAAGGAATTAATTGATCAATTAATTGACTTAGCTTTTGCTGAAGACATAGGTGATGGAGATCATACTACTCTATCTTCTATACCTGAAACAGCTATGGGAAAATCTGAATTATTAATTAAAGAACCTGGCATATTGGGTGGAGTTGAAATAGCAAAAGAGGTATTACATCGATTTGATGCAACGCTACTAGTGGAAGTGTTTATAACCGATGGTACAGCTGTTAAGCCAGGCGATGTAGTAATGACTATTGAGGGTAAAGTTCAATCGTTATTACAAACAGAACGCTTGATGTTAAACATAATGCAGCGGATGAGCGGCATTGCTACAATGACGCATAAATATGTTCAGCAAATAAAAGGAACCAAAGCCAAAATTTTAGATACCCGGAAAACAACTCCCGGTATGCGTATGCTTGAAAAAAAGGCCGTAAAGATTGGAGGTGGTGAAAACCACAGAATTGGTCTTTTCGATATGATTTTACTAAAAGACAATCATATTGATTTTGCCGGAGGTATTAAAAATGCAATTGAAGGTGCGCAAAGTTACTGTCAAGAAAAGGGCAAAAACCTAAAAATAGAAATAGAAGTACGAGACTTTAAAGAACTGGATGAAGTACTTAAAATAGGTGGAGTGGATCGCATTATGCTTGATAATTTCACGCCTACAGAAACTCAAAAAGCGGTAGATGTAATTAATGGCAGATATGAGGTAGAATCATCGGGTGGTATTACGTACGAAACGATCCGTGACTATGCTGAAGCAGGTGTAGATTACATTTCTGTTGGCGCATTAACACACTCAGTAAAAGGGTTGGATATGAGCCTTAGGGCTTGCTAAAATACATTGAATGGAACTTTTTACTTTCTTAGTATTAAGAGAGTAAGGAGTTTATTGTTTTTTCTACACAGTTTGAAATTTCTTCTGATAGAAGAAGTTCAGACTATTTAATTGAGGGGTAAAAAAAAGATTGATGAAAAAACACATCTCGATACTATTATTATTCATTGGAACCATATTTATGAGTTGCAACAATGATGTATTGAAGTATGATGACCCTGATGTTAAATTATTTGTTAGGCAATTGAAAGCAGGGACTTACCAAACCAAAAGTCCTGCCGGATATGTGGAAGTTCCTTTATTTACTGAAAAACATATTCCTGAGCTGTTGGAATATGTGGATGATTTAACTATTATTCCAACATTCCCCATGCCACCGGTATCCTCTTATTTTGGAGAACAAATTAGATTAGGTGAATGTATGTTGTGGATTATTGAAAGCATACGTTTGGGGTATCCTGCATCCATGGGGTGTAAAATGGTATATGCCAATGCCGATAATTACGAAGGAATCTTTTTCCTCTCAGATGATGAGGTTTTAGAGGTCTCTCAATTATATAAAAACTGGTGGGAGAGTCGTTCTTTTCCAAAAACAAGATGGTCTGTAGATCCTTGTTACGATGATCCTCTATGCCGAAGTGGCTATCGCTGGTGGTAATTTTTAAAGGAGACAGAAGTCTCTTTTTTTATTTACTTTAATTATGGATTATGAAGAATAGAATTTGCTCATTATTTAATATCAAATACCCCATCATACAAGGAGGGATGGTTTGGTGTAGTGGTTGGAGATTAGCTTCAGCGGTCAGTAATGCCGGAGGGTTAGGACTTATAGGTGCAGGATCTATGCGTCCACCTTTACTTAAAGAACATATTCAAAAATGTAAATTGGCAACCGACAAGCCCTTTGGTGTAAATGTTCCTTTAAGTTATCCACAGATAGACGAACTGATGGATGTTATTATTGAAGAAGGGGTGAAAATAGTGTTTACTTCTGCCGGAAATCCTAAGTTATGGACACAAAAACTCCAAAGTAAAGGCATATTAGTGGCTCATGTGGTTTCTTCTTCTTATTTTGCTACGAAATGTGAAGAAGCCGGAGTGGATGCTATTGTAGCTGAGGGATTTGAAGCCGGAGGCCATAATGGAAGAGAAGAAACAACGACTTTATGCTTAATTCCTGCTGTCCGTAAGCACACTAATTTACCTTTAATTGCTGCCGGAGGAATAGGTTCGGGTTCTTCAATGCTTGCTGCTTTTTGTTTAGGGGCTGAAGGGGTACAAATTGGAACTCGCTTTGCTCTCTCTGTAGAAAGCTCAGCCAGTGAGGTATTTAAAAATCATTGCGTTACTCATATAAAAGAAGGAGATACTAAACTTTTGTTAAAGAAAATTTCTCCTACTCGTTTAGCCAAAAATGCTTTTAGTGAAGAGGTTGAAAGACTGGAAAATGAAGGAGCAACCCAAGAGGTTCTCCGTGAATTCTTAGGTAAAGGTAGAGCTAAAAAAGGAATTTTTGAAGGGGATTTAAATGAAGGAGAAATAGAAGTGGGACAAGTGTCATCACAAATCCTTCACATTCAAACGGTTGAGGAAATAATAGCTGAGATTGTTGAGGAATTCACAACAACTTATAACCACATCCATACAACAAATAAGTTTTGATGTGTGTTATCAACATTACATAAGTGGATTAATCAAATTTGAGTATATTATTTTCGAATCAGAATGAAAAAAACAGGAGTTTTTCTATTATTATTTTATATTTTAAGTCTTCAAGCACAAGATACCCCTCGTGTAGGGTTTTCTCCTCCTTTTGATTTTCCTATGGTATTAAGTGGGAATTTTGGTGAGATACGTTCCAATCATTTTCATGGAGGAATAGATGTTAAAACACAAGGTGTTTCAGGTAAGCGTTTGTTGGCCTTAGCTAATGGATATATTTCACGTATTCAAATCACACATGGATCGGGTTATGTACTTCACATTAAGTATGATAATGGATTTACAACCATTAACAGACACCTTAGTGGTTTTGTGGGTGATGTTGCTCAATTAGCGAAGGAAACACAATATGCCAATGAATCTTGGGAAATAGATATTCAACCTGAAGCCGATGCTTACCCTGTGAAAAGAGGGGAGCAGGTGGCTTGGAGTGGTAATACGGGCTATTCATTTGGTCCTCATTTACACTTAGATGTTATTGAAGATGCATCGGGTGATTATATTGATGGTCTTCATTTTTACCAAAAGAAAATAAAAGATAGTCGTAAGCCTCAGGCTCAAGGTTTTATGGTATTTCCACAAAAGGGGAAAGGAGTGGTTGAGGGTAGTGATATTCCTAAGAAATACCCTGTTAATACGCAGTCTATAACTGCTTGGGGAGAGATTGGTTTGGCAATACGTGCTTTTGACTATATGGATAACACGACAAATAATTATGGTGTACACACGGCAATTTTAGAAGTGGATAGTCAAGAAGTATTTAAAAGTGTAGTCGATCGTTTTTCTTCTGAAGAGAATCGAATGATTAACTCCTGGGCTTATGATAAGTATATGAAGTCTTTTATTGAGCCGGGTAACTCATTGCGTATGTTAGAGGCGAAAAATGATAATAATGGATTATTGACTATTGATGAGGAAAAAGATTATTCCATAGTTTATACCTTGATTGATCTGTATGGTAATACGAGTCGTTATCGTTTTACAATCAGAGGAAAAGAGCAGGAGATTCCTCCCATTACAACAAGAGATAAATATTATGCACAATGGAATAAAACTTATTATCTGCAAGAGCCGGGATTTGAGTTAACTCTACCTAAAGGATTGCTCTACGATGATTTGTATTTAGATGTGCAAATTTCACCCGATTCTAATTTTGTTTCTTATGTGTATAAGTTAGCACCTGAGGTGATACCTTTACACTCTTGGGGAATAATGAAAATTGGAATAAGAACCGATTGGATGAAGGATACACAAAAATACTATGTTGTCGGAATCAATAAAAAAAACAAAACTTATCCCATTGGAGGGATCTATGTTGATGGGTATATGGAGACAAAAGTAAGGGAGTTAGGCACCTATACAGTAGCTATAGACAGCATTGCACCTGTAATTACCATTCTTAATAAAGCAGGATGGAGTTCCGGTACTCTTCGATTGAAAGTGAAAGATGAAGAGTCAGGGATCAAGAGTTACAAGGGAACAGTAGATGGTAAGTATGTGCCGTTTGGATTACAAATAATGTCTGATCAATTAGTAGTAAAATTAGACTCTAAAGTTATTGAGAGAGAAAAAAATCATAAGCTTGAGATTACAGTAACTGATAATTGTAATAATTCAAGTATATTAACTGAGAATTTTTATTGGTAAAATCATATAATTAAAAGTATGCGTAAATTTATACTATTATTCGCTTTTATAATGGCTTGTGGTGGTGCTTCACTACTAGCTTGTACAAACTTAATTGTAGGTAAATCGGCTTCTACAGATGGTTCTACAATTATATCCTACTCTGCCGATTCCTATGGGCTATTTGGGGAGTTATATCATTATCCGGCAGCCATTCATCCTAAAGATGCTATGTTAGATATATACGAGTGGGATACAGGAAAATATTTGGGACAGATAAAACAAGCTCGTCAGACTTACAATGTAATAGGAAATATGAATGAATATCAATTATCTATTGCAGAAACCACCTTTGGCGGACGTCCTGAATTGGCAGACTCTACAGGTATTATGGATTATGGCAGTTTAATTTATATTACCTTACAAAGAGCCAGAACAGCTAAAGAGGCAATCAAAGTAATGACTGACTTGGTTCAGGAGTATGGTTATTATAGCGATGGAGAGTCTTTTACGATTGCTGACCCCAATGAGATTTGGATTTTGGAGATGATTGGAAAAGGTTCAGGGATGAGAGGTGCAGTATGGGTAGCTGTAAGAGTGCCCGATGATTGTATTACAGCGCATGCTAATCATTCTAGAATTCACGAATTCGATATGAATGACAAGGCCAATTGCCTCTATTCACCCGATGTAATCTCATTTGCTAGAGAACAAGGTTATTTTGATGGAATTAATAAGGATTTTAGTTTTTCGAAAGCTTATGCACCTCTAGATTTTAGTGCTCGTAGGTTCTGCGAAGCAAGAGTATGGAGATTTTATGATATGTTTACTGATTTAGGAGAACAGTTGTTGCCATATATTGATGGGGAAAATGATACTCCTATGCCTCTTTTTGTGCGACCAAACAAAAAAATATCAGTTCGAGATATTCAAAATGCAATGAGAGATCATTACGAAGGAACACCACTTGATATCAGTCAGGATTTTGGTGCAGGTCCATATAAAACGCCTTATCGTTTATCGCCTTTAACATTCAAGGTAGATGGCGAAGAGTATTTCAACGAACGTCCTATCTCAACACAACAAGCCGGTTTTGTTTTTGTCGCTCAAATGCGAGATTTTCTACCGGATGCAATAGGTGGAGTACTTTGGTTTGCAATCGATGATGCCAATATGGCTGTATTTACACCGGTATACTGTTGTGCTACAGAAGTTCCTCTATGCTATAAAGCTAATGGAGCAGACTATATTACTTTTTCTTGGGATTCTGCTTTTTGGATTTATAATTGGGTTTCTAATATGATCTATCCACGCTATAATTTGATGATTGATGATTTAAGAACTCTTCAAACTGAAATAGAAGATCATTTTGCAATAAACCAAAAAGGTATAGAAGAAACAGCTCAGAGTTTATTGAAAGCTGATAATGCTCAAGGGGTTAAATATTTAACTAAATATACGCAAGAAACAGCTCAAAGTGCTTTTGAAACATGGAAACGTTTTGGAGAATTTATTATAGTAAAATATCAAGATGGAATAGTTAAACAGGAAAAGAATCGTCAGTTTCTGCGTAATGAGATAGGACAACCGGCTGCAGTAAAGCGTCCCGGATTACCAGAAGATTTTGCTAGAGAGTATGTAAAACAAACAGGAGATCGTTATAAAGTACCTCAAGAAAATACAACAGAATAGTATTCCTTGCTCAACAAAACGGATTTATTTAATCATTTATTTTTGTTAGTATAATAAGGTATTGTTCGTTGTTTATTTTATATTTGTTTTAAGGGAAAATTAAATCATAAAAATATA
This sequence comes from uncultured Bacteroides sp., assembly GCA_964528875.1. GTDB lineage: Bacteria > Bacteroidota > Bacteroidia > Bacteroidales > Bacteroidaceae > Bacteroides_E. The sequence goes on from CAZGUI010000025.1 coordinate 12,705, forward strand.
GATATGAAAAATCAAAATTTAATTAATGAAGTAACTGAAAAAGCAAAACAATGGTTATCACCTGCTTTTGATGCAGATACGCAAGCTGCCGTTCAGAGTATGCTAGCAAATGAAGATAAAACAGAACTTGTAGAGTCATTCTATAGAAGTTTAGAGTTTGGCACAGGTGGTCTTCGTGGTATCATGGGGGTTGGTAGTAACCGAATGAATAAATACACTTTGGGTATGGCTACTCAAGGTTTATCAAATTATTTGAATAAACAATTTAAGAATTTAGATCAAATTGCAGTTGTTGTAGGTCATGATTGTCGTAACAATAGCCGTAAATTTGCTCAAATTACAGCAGATATTTTTTCCGCAAATGGTATAAAAGTGTATCTCTTTGAAGACTTACGCCCCACACCAGAGGTTTCCTTTGCCATTCGTCATTTGAATTGTCAAAGTGGAGTGATGATTACTGCCTCTCATAACCCTAAAGAATATAATGGTTATAAAGCTTATTGGGATGATGGTGCACAAGTGTTAGCTCCTCACGATACAGGAATTATTGATGAAGTAAATAAAATGTCACCTGAAGAGGTTAAGTTTGATGGAAATAAGAACTTAATTGAGTCTTTAGGAGAGAAAATGGATCAAATCTTCCTGGAAGCAGGAAAATCCGTTTCCATTAACCCTGACATTATAAAACGTCAACACGATATTAAAATAGTATATACACCTATACATGGTACAGGTGTAAAAATTATACCTGCTGCGATGAGATTGTGGGGTTTTACCAATATTGTAAATGTTCCGGAACAAGATGTAGTAAGTGGAAACTTCCCCACTGTAGAGTCTCCAAACCCCGAGGAACCGGCAGCCTTGTCAATGGCTATTGAAAGAGCTAAAGAAACGAATGCAGAGTTAGTTATGGCTAGTGATCCTGATGGAGACCGTATTGGTATTGCTTGTAAAAATGATGAAGGAGAGTGGATATTGGTTAATGGAAACCAAATTTGTTTATTGTATCTTTATTACATTTTAAGTCAATATGAAGAAAGAGGTCTTCTAAAAGGGAATGAGTTTTGCGTAAAAACCATTGTTACTACAGAGTTAATTAAGGAGATAGCTGATGATAAGAAAATCAAAATGCTGGATACCTTTACAGGGTTTAAGTGGATAGCAAGAGAAATTCGTTTACGTGAAGGATCGGAAAAATATATTGGTGGAGGAGAAGAGAGTTATGGATTCCTCTCTAGCGATTATGTGCGTGATAAAGATTCTGTTACGGCTTGTTGCTTGATGGCTGAGATAGCTGCTTGGGCAAAAGATAATGGCAAGTCAATTTATCAAGTACTGGAAGACATCTATATACAATATGGCTTCTCAAAAGAAAAAGGAATTAGTGTGGTTAAGAAAGGAAAATCGGGAGCAGATGAAATACGTCAAATGATGACTGATTTCCGTGAAAATCCCCCTAAGGAAATTGCCGGGTCTAAAGTTATACTTTGGAAAGATTTCCAATCCTTAAAAGCAATGGATGAAAAAGGTAATCAAGTGCCTATTGAAATGCCTGATACCTCAAATGTTCTTCAATATTTTACAGCCTCCGGAGATAAAGTTTCTATAAGACCATCCGGTACTGAACCCAAAATTAAATTCTACATTGAAGTAAAAGGGGAGATGAAAGGACGCGAAGATTATGCAAAAGCAAATTTAGCAGCCGATGAAAAAATAGAAAAAGTGAAAAAATCATTAGGTATAAACTAATGCTTTAACCTAATAAAAGTAAAAGGCAAATACATATAAATTATTGTATTTGCCTTTTTTTATCTCATAAGAATTCTTTTGTATTCTTTCCAAAAAGGGAGCGGTAACTCTTTTTAATTCTAAAAACAGAGTTTTTATTTTATTTTGAACTAACTTGTGAAATGAAGAAAATAATAAAACTAAATGTTCGTTTTTATTTTTCTTTATTCACATTTTTATCCATCTTTATGATAGTGAAAAAATATTGATTGTAATATATAATATAACTGTAAACGCTATGATTACAAAAGAGCTAAAACTAATATTAAAAGAGAAAAATATTTCAGAAAATGAGTTCAATGAACAGCTTCAACGGTTCAAAGAGGGGTTTCCCTTTTTGAAGATTAGTAATGAGGCTACAATAGATAATGGAATATTTAAATATAATGAAGAGGACCGATTACATTATTTAGCTGCATGGGAAGATTATATTACTAACTCTCATACTATAATGAAGTTTGTTCCTGCTTCGGGTGCTGCTAGTAGAATGTTTAAGGATTTATTCAACTTTATTTCCTCTGAGTATACTCTTCCTACAACTTCTTTTGAAAAAGACTTCTTTAGCCACATTGAGGATTTTGCATTTTATGATGAGTTGAATGCAAGATGTATTCAGAATATGAAAAGTAAGAATAGGGGAATTAAAGAATTAATTGAGGCAGGTGAATATAAATTGATCGTCGAAGTGTTGCTTTTAGAAGATGGTATGAATTATGGTAATTTACCCAAAGGACTACTTTTATTCCATAAATACAAAGAACACATTCGTACTCCATTTGAAGAGCATTTGGTTGAAGGAGCCAAATATGCTGCAACAAAAAGTGGTGTTGTTAATGTTCATTTCACTGTTTCAGCTGAACATCAGCCTTTATTTGAGGAATTATTCAATAAAACAAAACAGACCTATGAAAATCTTTTCGGTGTGCACTATAATGTGAGCTTCTCTGAACAAAAGAAGAGTACCGATACTGTTGCTGTTGATATTAATAATGAGCCCTTTAAAGACCAGGAGGGAAACATTGTATTCAGACCGGGTGGTCATGGCGCTTTGATTGAAAATTTAAACGATTTATCAGCAGATATTATTTTTATTAAGAATATCGATAATGTGGTTCCGGATCACCTGAAAGAAGAAACCATAGAGTATAAGAAAGTATTGGCTGGGGTATTAGTAACATTACAATCTAAAATATTTAACTATCTGCGTTTGTTGGATAGTGGGCGATATACACATGAACAAATACTGGATATTTTACAGTTTGTTCAAAAGAAAATGTGTTGCAAAAACCCTGAAACTAAATACTTGGAAGATTCCGAACTAGCTATTTATTTAAAGGAAAAATTAAATAGACCCTTGAGAGTATGTGGTATGGTGGAAAATGTGGGAGAACCCGGTGGTGGCCCATTTTTAGCTTACAATAACGATGGAACTATTTCCCCACAGATATTGGAGAGCTCTCAGATAGATACTAATAATAAGGAATACAAAGAGATGTTTGAAAGAGGTACTCACTTTAATCCGGTTGACTTAGTTTGTGCAGTACGAGATTATAATGGCAATGAGTTTAATTTAACTCAATATATTGATCCGGATACCGGATTTATCTCATCGAAATCAATGAGTGGCAAAGAGCTAAAGGCCTTGGAAAGACCCGGATTATGGAATGGTGCTATGAGTGATTGGAATACGGTTTTTGTGGAAGTTCCTCTTTCTACATTTAATCCGGTAAAAACAGTTAATGATTTATTAAGAGATACACACCAATAAAACAAGAAAGGTTGCTTAGTAAACTACTTGAGATTAGGATTAAAGATGTTTTAATACGTAATTTTACTTTCTTAACAGATAAAACTAGATACTCTGTTTTAGTTTTGTCTATATTTGCAAAGTCAGTTTTTTAGGGCTATACCATATTTTAGTGTAAATAAAATGGCTGATTATATTTTAATTTGTAAGTAATAGAGAATATAGTTTGAGTGCTAACTATAATAAAATCAAGAATTTATGTCGAAGAATTTAGGGTATATTTCCCAGGTAATTGGTCCGGTAGTTGATATATCATTTGATAATGAGGACAACCAATCAGAGATTGGAGACAATCATTTATTGCCAAGTATCCATGAAGCACTTGAAATTCCGAGGGGTAGAGGACATCATCCTTTAATTGTTGAAGTTTATCAGCATATTGGAGAGAATACAGTCCGAACCGTTGCAATGGATAGTACCGATGGATTGCGTAGAGGTATGAAAGTTAATAGGTTAAATGCTCCTATTACTATGCCTATAGGTGATCAAATTAAGGGACGATTAATGAACGTCATAGGTGAGCCTATTGATGGTATGCGTCCGTTAGATAGAGAAGGAGCTTATCCGATACATAGGGAGCCACCTAAATTTGAAGATTTGACAACGACGCAAGAAGTTCTTTATACTGGAATTAAAGTAATTGATTTGCTTGAGCCTTATGCAAAAGGAGGTAAAATTGGTCTTTTCGGAGGAGCAGGTGTTGGAAAAACCGTATTAATTATGGAGTTAATGAATAACATTGCTAAGAAAGAAGGCGGTTTTTCTGTTTTCGCAGGAGTGGGAGAGCGAACACGTGAAGGAAATGACTTACTAAGAGAAATGATTGAATCAGGTGTGATTAATTATGGTGAGGAGTTCAAAAAGAGTATGGAAGAAGGCCATTGGGATTTAACCAAAGTTGATTACAACGAGATCGAAAAATCACAAGCTACGTTGGTGTTTGGTCAAATGAATGAACCCCCAGGAGCAAGAGCATCGGTTGCATTGTCCGGTCTTACTATTGCTGAATCTTTCAGAGATCTAGGAGCTAAGTCGGGTTCAAGAGATATTCTGTTTTTTATTGATAATATATTTAGGTTTACTCAAGCCGGATCGGAAGTTTCTGCTTTGTTAGGACGTATGCCTTCAGCTGTAGGATATCAACCTACACTTGCTACTGAGATGGGAGCAATGCAAGAGCGTATTACTTCTACTATTAACGGTTCTATTACTTCTGTTCAAGCTGTTTATGTTCCTGCAGATGACTTAACCGACCCTGCCCCAGCAACAACCTTTACTCACTTGGATGCTACAACTGTATTGAGTAGAAAAATCACAGAATTGGGTATCTATCCTGCGGTAGACCCATTAGATTCAACCTCGCGTATACTTGATCCTAACATTGTTGGAGAAGAACATTATAATGTGGCTATGCGTGTGCAACAAATATTACAGCGTAACAAAGAGCTACAAGATATTATATCTATTTTAGGTATGGAAGAATTGTCAGATGAAGATCGTACTTTGGTTAATCGTGCGAGAAGAGTTCAGCGATTCTTATCTCAACCTTTCTCTGTAGCAGAGCAATTCACTGGAGTTCCCGGAGTAATTGTTCCTATAGAAGATACAATTAAAGGCTTTAAAATGATATTGGATGGAGAAGTTGATTATTTACCCGAACAAGCTTTCTTAAATGTAGGAACAATTGAAGATGCTATTGCCAAAGGGAAAGATTTACTAGAACAAGCTAATAAATAAGAGTAAAATGAGCTTATTTTTGAAAATAGTTTCACCTGCTAAGAAAATATTTGATGATGAAATATTACAAATTACCCTGCCGGGTACAAAAGGATCATTCACCATTTTACCAAGGCATGCACCTATTATTTCATCCTTAAAAAAAGGAGTGATTAAATATACTACTTCGGCTGGTGAACAAGAATTAGCCATTACTGGCGGTTTCATAGAGATGAATAAAAATCTCATTACGGTTTGTGTTACCACTGTTACATAAAATATTAATTAGTAAACGCTACCTCGTTCGATGTCGAATCTAACAAAAGATATTATAATCACCACTGTTTTTAGTTTATGTAGTGGATTATTAGGATTTTGGGTTTTATCTAACTTAACTACTTCAGGTTATTTTATATCCTATCCCATCATACCTCTATTCTTTTATATCTATGCTTTAGTAAGTACTAGTATTATAATTAATAAAAGAAAAAATGAAACTGAACTAAAAAAGATATTTTATTCGTTTATAATATTAAAGATGATTAAAATCGTATTGTCATTGACTATAGTCATTGTGTATGTAATCGTTTTTGCGAATACGGCAAAACAATTTAGTCTGACATTTATTACGTTCTATCTTTTGTTTTTAGTGTATGATACTTGGTTTTTTTCCAAAACGCAGAAAAAAGAAATAAAATGAAATACATAAAATACCTCATATTGACAGTCATTGGCCTAGTTGGATTTGGTTCACTGGCTGCCCAAGAGAAGGAGAAAAATGAAGTTGACGTAAAGAGTATTTTATTTGGTCACATTGAAGATGATTATGGATGGCATATAACCACTATTGGTGAAAAAGAAATAACACTTCCTTTACCTATTATATTATATAGTAAAGAAAAGGGATGGTTCGTTTTCTCTTCTACTAAACTGGCATCAAATAATGGATCATATAAGGGTTTTTATGTTGCATCCGATGGAAACTATGAGGGGAAAATTGTTGAACAAAATAGTTTAGGTGAAGAGGTTAGACCCATTGATTTATCTATAACGAAAATTACCATGGCACTATTTATAAATAGCGTTTTACTGGTAATCATTGTATTAAGTATTGCTAAGTGGTATAAGAAGAATGATAGTCAAAAGAAAGCGCCTAATGGTTTTGTTGGTTTTATGGAGATGTTTATCACGATGATAAACGATGAGGTTATAAAGCCTGCTGTTGGTGCAAATTATGCTAAGTTTTCTCCATATTTACTAACAGCTTTCTTTTTCATATTCTTTAATAATATTATGGGATTAATTCCTTTCTTTCCAGCCGGTGTATCGGTTACAGGAAATATAACCATAACTATGTTTTTGGCATTAGCTACTTTTTTTGTAACTAATGTATTTGGGTCTAAGCATTATTGGAAAGAGATTTTTTGGCCGGATGTACCTACTTGGCTTAAAGCACCTATTCCTATTATGCCCATTATAGAGCTTTTTGGCGTGTTTACCAAACCAATTGCTTTAATGATTCGTTTGTTTGCCAATATGTTAGCTGGACATATGGTGATGATTATATTAACTTGTTTAATTTTCATTACAGCAAGTTTTGGTCCTGCAATTAATGTTCCGATGAGTATTACATCAGTACTATTTAATATGTTTATGACTGTACTGGAAATATTAGTATCATTTATTCAGGCTTATGTATTTACAATGTTATCGGCTGTATTTATAGGTTTAGCACAGCCAAAAGAAGAAATTATAAAATAGAGATTAAATAATAACAATTATAAACTTAAAAAAAAAGATTATGTTGACAACTTTATTGTTACAAGCTGCTTCTTCAGGAATGGAGTTAAGTCATTTTGCTGCTGCAATTGGTGCTGCTTTTGCTGTTTTTGGTGCTGGATTAGGTATTGGTAAAATTGGTCAATCGGCGTTAGAGGCCATTGCCAGGCAACCGGAGGCTGCTAATGATATTAGAACAACAATGATTATTGTTGCGGCTTTAATTGAAGGTGCTGCTTTATTTGCTATTGTTGTTTGTCTTTTAGTTTTATTCGTATAATTCGATTGCTATGTCATTGTTAACTCCAGAATTTGGTCTGCTTTTTTGGATGTTTATTGCTTTTATTATTGTATTCGTCTTATTAGCAAAATATGGTTTTCCTGTGATTTCAAAAGCAGTAGATAACCGTAAGACCTTTATAGAAGAATCTTTAGTAAAAGCACAAGAAGCAAACGAAAGGTATGCCCAACTGCAAAAAACAGGAGAAGCAATCATAGATCAAGCGAATCAAGAACAAATTCGTTTATTGAATGAGGCTACTGCTCAGCGCGATAAAATCATAGAAGAAGCTCAAAGAAAAGCTTCTGTTGCTGCTCAAAAAGAGTTTGATCACGCTATGAGACGAATTCAAGCTGAAAAAGAAAATGCCATTCGTGATATTCGTAAACAAGTAGGTCTTCTTTCTGTGGAAATTGCAGAAAAAGTAGTTAGAGAGAAGCTGAAAGATGAAAAGGAACAAATGCGAATGATTGACAAAATGATTGATGAAGTAATTAATAAAACGGTTTAATTCGTAATGATAATAGGAATAATATCTACACGCTATGCAAAGGCACTATTAGCTTATGCCATAGATCACGGGATTGAACGATCTATCTTTCGTTTCATGTGGAGTTTACGAGTTCATTTCAAGGAATTACCTAAACTACAGGAAGCATTGGAAAGTCCGGTCATATCGCGCAAAATGAAATATGACTTACTGATAACTGCTTCTCAACAAGAAGGTGGTGAAGACCCTCGTGATTGTAAAGAGTATATACGATTCCTAAATTTAGTACTCACTCAACAACGAGAATCATTATTACATTTTATTTGTCTTCGTTATATTGATTTGTATCGACGTCACAAAAAGATTGGAATAGGCTTCTTAACTACAGCAGTTCCTGTTGATAAAGAAACAGAAGAGAGAATAACAAAAGTTTCCTCAAATTTATTGAATTTGGATATGCATTTATTAACTAATGTTGATCCTAAAATAGAGGGAGGGTTCATTTTTGACTTTGAAGGTTATCGTTTAGATGCCAGTGTTGCTACTCGATTAAATAGAATTAAGCAACAGTTCATAGACAAAAATCGCAGAATCGTATAATATTAAGAAGAATTTATGGCAATGAATGACGATATAAGAGTAAGTGAGGTTTCAGAAGTTCTACGTCAACAATTAGAAGGAATTGAAACGAGTGTAGAACTAGATGAGATTGGAACTGTACTTCAAGTTAGTGATGGTGTTGCTCGGATTTATGGACTAAGAAATGCCGAATCCAGTGAAGTTCTAGAGTTTGAAAATGGTATAATGGCCATTGTTATGAATCTAGAAGTGGATAATGTGGGAGCTGTTTTATTAGGCCCAACAGATCAGGTAAAAGAGGGTGACACAATTAAACGTACAGGAAGAATAGCTTCCATAAAAGTAGGAGAGACTCTTTTGGGTCGTGTAATAGATCCTTTGGGAAATCCTTTAGATGGTAAAGGAGATATTAAAGGTGATTTATATGAAATGCCGCTTGAGCGTAAAGCGCCGGGTGTTATCTATAGAGAGCCTGTGAGTCAACCTCTTCAAACAGGGTTAAAAGCTATTGACGCTATGATTCCTATAGGTAGGGGGCAGCGTGAATTAATTATTGGTGATAGGCAAACAGGTAAAACTTCTATTGCCATTGATACCATTCTTAATCAACGCAATAACTTTGAATCGGGTAACCCTGTTTATTGTATCTATGTAGCTATAGGACAGAAAGCATCTACTGTTGCAACTATTGTTGAAACCTTGCGTAAGCATAATGCAATGGAATATACTATTGTTGTTGCTGCTACCGCAGGTGAACCTGCAGCACTGCAATATTATGCTCCATTTGCCGGTGCTGCAATAGGGGAATTTTTCAGAGATACTGGTAGACACGCTTTAGTTGTTTATGATGACTTATCAAAACAAGCAGTTTCATACCGAGAGGTCTCTTTGATTTTACGTCGTCCTTCCGGACGTGAAGCTTACCCCGGAGATGTGTTCTATTTACATTCTCGTTTATTGGAACGGGCTGCTAAGATTATTGGGCAGGATGAAGTAGCTAAAAAAATGAACGACTTACCCGAATCATTAAAAGGAATGGTAAAAGGGGGAGGCTCATTGACTGCTTTACCTATCATTGAAACTCAAGCAGGAGACGTGTCGGCTTATATTCCAACTAATGTGATTTCCATTACCGATGGACAGATATTCTTAGATGAAGGATTATTTAATCAAGGGAATCGTCCAGCCATCAATGTGGGGATTTCTGTATCTCGTGTTGGAGGTAATGCCCAAGTTAATGCAATGAAAAAAGTTGCAGGAACTTTGAAAATTGAACAGGCACAATATAGAGAACTAGAAGCTTTTGCTCAATTTAGTGGTGATATGGATAAAGTAACTATGGCTACACTAGACAAAGGACAGAAAAATGTTCAGTTGTTGATTCAACCTCAACATGCTCCCATGTCGGTAGACAAGCAAATCGCTATACTTTATTGTGGAACCCAAGGATTGTTGCGTTCAGTTCATTTAGATGATGTTCGTAAATTTGAAAAAGATTTCTTGGAAGCTTTAGAGATTAATCACAAAGAAGATGTGTTAGATCAGCTGAAAGAAGGAATAATTAATGATGAGATCAGAGCCACTTTAGAAAAAGTAGCCGATCAAATCAGTAGACGTTATAAATAGTAGAATAATATGGGCTCATTAAAAGAAGTCAAGAATAGAATTAACTCTGTTAAAAGTACTCAGAAGATTACTTCGGCTATGCAAATGGTTGCTTCTGCAAAATTACATAAACGACAGCAATCTATTGATGGTTTATATCCATATCAACAATTAATGGATAAGATTCTGAGGAATTTCTTAAGTTCTGATTTAGGAGAGATAAAATCTCCATTTTTAGAAGAAAGAGAAGTTAAGAGAGTAGCTATTGTTCCTATAGCTTCTAATACTTCTTTGTGTGGTGCTTTTAACGCTAATGTAAATCGTAAATTTCTTGAGATCTATACTGAATATAAAGAGAAGCTTGGGGTAGAGAACATCATTGTTTATCCTGTAGGGAGAAAAGTAAACGATTTTGTTAAAAAACAAGAGATATCCATTGCTCGGAGTTATGAAAATTTAGCTGAACATTTGGCTTATGACACTTCTCATGAGTTTGCTAGTATGTTGATGAATGATTTCATAAAAGGAGAGATTGATCAAGTTGTACTGATTTATCATCATTTTAAGATGATTAGTTCTCAAATTTTAATGGTTGATACTTATTTGCCGATTGATTTAGCTTCTTTAATTAAGATCAATGAGAGTAGTGAGATAATTGGTGAAACTCAAGTAGAAGTTCCTGAATATATTGTTGAACCTTCTGTTGAAGAATTCATACAAGAATTGATTCCTCAAGCCATTCGACTTAAAATGCATACTGTTTTGCTAGATGCCAATACTTCTGAACATGCTGCACGTATGCTTGCTATGCAAATGGCTACAGATAATGCTGAAGAGTTAATTGATGATTTAACGCAGCAATATAATAAATCCAGACAGCAAGCCATAACTAACGAACTATTGGATATTATTGGAGGAACATTTAAATAAAACAGTTAATTCATAGTCTATTACACTAATATTTTTAACTTTAGGTAAACTAAACCCTAAGGTAAAATGAAAGTAAAGTGTAATCCAATTTTAGCAGGGTATTTTATCCTGCTTTTATTTTTTATAAATGCTTGTTCTTCTCCTCAAAAAATAGTTGAAGAACGTGTTCCTTCATTAGATTTTGCTCCATACATTAGTGCCTATACTGGTGGGGTTATACCCAAAAATGCACCTATCCAGATTGAATTTGCTCAAAGCTTATCGGGTATTCAACTGAATAAACCTCTTGAGAAAAATCCATTTAAGTTTACGCCAAATATTAAAGGAGAAGCACAATGGATTTCGGCAAACACATTGGAATTTGTTCCTTCAGAAGATCTAAAATCAGGAGAGCATTACATTGTCGATTTGGACTTAAAACCATTTCTATCCGTTTCGGATGAATTAAGAACTTTCCCTTTTAGCTTTAAGGTTATAGAGCAATTATTTACACTCACTGTTAATCCTATTCGAATCGTTAAAGCAGATACAGAGAATGTCGAGGTTAGTGGTACATTACTCTTTAGTGATATTCAAGAGATACCAGCAGAGTCTTCTTTATTTACCGCAAAATTAAATGGTAAAGATAATGTTAACGTATCGCTTACCAATGTAAATGCAAATACGTATCGCTTCCAACTTGCAGGAGTTAAAAGAAACAAAGAAAAACAAAAACTAGAAATTATCGTAGATGGTAAGAGTATAGGAGTCAATCAAACTGAAAAAGAAGAATTTGTTATTCCTGCTCTTGATTCATTTGAGTTATTGTCTGTTCAACCTATACATCAACCAGAAAGTGGATTTGTTCTTATTTTTTCTGAACCTGTGTCTACAAAGCAAAATTTGGATGGCTTGATTATGCTTTCAGATGTTAACTCTCAGACCGTTCAAGTCGATCAGAATGTTGTGAATATTTATTACGATCCAACTCAAGAAGATAGTTATAATTTAACTGTTTATAAGGAAATAAAAAGTTATTCAGGAGAAAATCTAAAAGCTGATGAAACTTTTGTTATCAAAGCACAAAAACAAAATCCTGCAGTTGAACTTCTTTCTAATGCTGCTATTCTTCCTAATTCAAAGGAGTTAAAACTACCTTTTAGAAGTGTAAACCTGAAAGCTGTCGATTTACAAATCATTCAAGTTTATGAGAATAATGTTTTATCTTTCTTACAAGAAAACAACCTTTCCGGAAGTTCATCTCTCAGACGTTTAGGAAGGTTAGTACATCAGGAAACGCTGGATTTAACTTTAGATAAGAGATATGATTTAACAAAATGGAATAATTTCTCTATTGATTTAGCTTCAATGTTTGAACAGTCTCCCGGTTCAATTTATCGAATAATCCTCTCTTTCAAACAAGATTATTCACTTTACTCATGTGGAGATGATTATCTTGATCTACAAGAAACTGAAGAGGTACAATTCATGAAACCTACACCTCAACCTCTTGAAGATAGCGAATGGGATCAACCCAATGCTTATTACTACAATTATTATCAGAATGTAGATTGGAGTGTTTACGATTGGAGGGAACGAGACAACCCTTGTCATCCAACCTATTATATGCTTTCCGACAGACAGGCTTCTTGTAATGTTATTTCGTCTAACATTGGAGTTACAGTAAAGAGAAACAACAATCAAGAACTTTGGGTCGCTTTAAATGATATCTTAACTATTCATCCTATTGCCGAAGGTGATATTGTAGTTTACAATTATCAACTACAACCTATTGGACAAGCTAAAACAGATTCCAAAGGTTTAGCAAAACTAAAGATAAAAGGAGTACCTTTTGTCCTTGTTGCTTCTTCAAATAATCAAAAAACCTATTTGCGTTTAGTTGATGGAGAAGAGAAATCTACGAGTCGTTTTGATGTAGGAGGTGAAGAAATACAAAAAGGATTGAAGGGGTTATTGTATGGAGAAAGGGGAGTGTGGCGTCCGGGTGATACTCTACACTTAACCTTTATTTTACACGATGAAGAACAACGCATACCTGCTAAACACCCTGTTTCTTTCGAGTTGTTTAATCCTAGGGGACAGTTCTATATTAAACAGATAGCAACAGAAGGCTTAAACGGTTTTTATTCATTTACTGTTCCAACCGAACAAGATGATCCAACGGGTGTATGGAATGCATACGTAAAAGTTGGAGGAAGTACTTTTCACAAACCTTTACGCATTGAAACCATCAAACCGAATCGTTTGAAAATTAATCTTGACTTACCTGAAACATTAACTTATTCAGAACAAAGTAATTTAATCTCTACATTGCATTCAGAATGGTTAACCGGAGCAAAAGCTCCTTATTTAAAGGCACAAATCGAACTTTCTTTAAGTCGAGTTAACACACAATTTAACAATTTTACAAACTATCAATTCAATAATCCTGCTACTCAATTCACTTATCAAAAGAACGATATTTTTGCAGGACAACTGGATGAAGAGGGAAATGCAAACATTGAAATTACCTTACCCGAAGCATCTGAAGCTCCGGGAATGCTTCAAGCTTATTTTACTACACAAGTTTTTGAACCGGGAGGTAGTGCCAGTATTTATACACAAACAAGACCCTATTCACCTTTTGATGCTTATGTAGGAATGCAAATTGAGCAAGATGAAAGATGGGTTACCGATAAAGATCATCAAATAGATTTAGTGGTTGTTAATAAAAATGGTAAATTAATCAATCATAGAGATCTGGAATATGCCATTTATAAATTAGATTGGAGTTGGTGGTGGGATAATTCCAGTAGCCATTTGTCTAACTATGTAAATAACACATCGAAAAGTCCACTTAAAACAGGCTATGTTACTACATCTGGAGGAAAAGCACAAATTGATTTTAGAATTGATTATCCGGAGTGGGGGAATTATTTTATTTATGTAAAAGATGCAGAAGGTGGACACGCTACAGGAGGCACTGTATATATTGATTGGCCCGACTGGATTGGTAGAGCCAATAGGCAAGATCCTACAGGTGTTTCCATGCTTTCCTTCTCAATTGATAAAAAAGAATATAATGTAGGAGAGACCGTTACTGCAATTATACCATCTTCGTCAAAAGGTAAAGCTTTAGTTTCTCTGGAAAATGGTTCTAGAGTATTACAACAAGAGTGGGTTGATGTATCTGCAGATAGTGATACAAAATATAGCTTCAAAGTGACACCCGAAATGGCTCCTAATATCTATATTCATATCACTTTACTGCAACCTCATGCACAAACGGTTAATGATCTACCCATTAGAATGTATGGGGTACTCCCTGTATTTGTATCTAATAAAGAGTCTAAGTTAAACCCTCAAATTCAAATGCCTAAAGAGTTAGAACCTGAAAAGGAATTCTCTTTAATGGTAAATGAAAAACAAGGACGACCAATGACATACACTTTAGCCATTGTAGATGAAGGATTATTAGATTTAACAGGATTCAAAACACCTAGTCCTTGGGATGCATTTAATGTGCGCGAGGCATTAGGTATTCGTACATGGGATATGTTTGATGATGTTTTAGGAGCACAAACAGGAGCTTTTAGTTCTTTATTTAGTGTTGGTGGAGATGAGATGCTAAAACAAGGAGATGCCAAAGTAAATCGATTTAAACCTATTGTTCGTTTCATGGGACCTTTCTATCTAAAGAAAGGTGAAAAACAAACGCATCGAATCAAATTACCTATGTATGTTGGTTCTGTTCGAACGATGGTTGTAGCAGGACAGAATGGAAATTACGGTAATGCAGAAGAGACAACTTATGTACGCTCTCCATTGATGTTGCTTTCTACTTTACCTCGAATTGTTAGTACTAATGAAGAAATCAGTCTGCCTGTACAGGTCTTTTCTTTTGATAAAGGAGTAAAAAATGTTTCTATCAATGTTCAATCTACCCATGGTAAAATAGAGGTAGTTGAAGGAAAGAAGTCTATTTCTTTTTCAGATATCGGTGATCAGGTAGTTTACTTTAAGCTGAAAACAAAAGAACTGCGTGGCAAAGAGGTCATAACTGTTACAGCTCAAGGAGGAGGTAAAACAGCACATGAAACCACAGAGATTGAAGTTCGTAATCCTAATCCTGCTCTAACCCTTAGACAGTATAAAACAGTGGAAGGCAATCAGACTGAAAAGATAGCTTATGAATGGAAGGAAAAGGGTGATATACTATGGAGTACTTTAGAGGTTTCACGTATGACTTCTTTCAATTTAAGTCAACGATTAGATTATCTAAGTAGCTATGAACACTATTGCTCAGAGCAACTTACTTCTAAAGCATTTCCTTTACTTTTCATTTCCGAGTTTAAGCAACTGACTAAAGAAGAAGAACATAAAAATAAAGAAACCATAAAACAGATTATTAAACTACTCTATGGACGCCAGTTATCTAGTGGAGGTTTTGAATTTTGGCCAGGTATGAATAGAGCTAATGAATGGTTAAGTACTTATGTCGGTCAGTTTTTACTGTTAGCACGAGAAAAAGGCTATGAAGTTCAACCGTTAGTTCTAAATAGATGGGAGAAATACCAAAAGAAAACCTCTCAGGATTGGACACCTGTATCACGTACAGGATGGAGTACAATAGCCGATACAGAACAAGCCTATAGACTGTACAGTCTAGCTTTAGCAGGTACACCTAACCGAGGTGCAATGAACAGATTAAAAGAATTGAAGAATCTTTCGTTAAGTGCTAAATGGAGATTGGCTGCTGCCTATGCTTTAGATGGTAAGAAAAAAACGGCTGAAGAGCTGATCTTTAATGCAGAGACTACGGTTGAAGTCAATGAATACCAAAATTTAGTCTTTGGTTCTCCTGTAAGAGATCATGCCATGATTCTGGAAACTTTAATTTTATTAGGTAAAGATAAAGAAGCGATTCTTTTAGGTGAGCGATTGGCTAAAGAGCTTTCTGCAGAAACCTATTACAGTACACAGTCTACTGCCTATGGATTATATGCTATGGCTAGGCTTTCGGATCAATTTGCTAAAGTGTTGAAATTTAATTGGACTTATAAAGATAAGATAACAGAGGTAAATTCTGCACAGGCATTTTATCAGGCAGATTTATCCAATGAATCCAAGGGAGGCACAATCTCTTTCACTAATTTAACGGATGGTAAACTGAATGTAACATTAACAGCTAAAATTCAACCGATAGAGGACAAAAGCCCTGCAATTTCAGAGAATATAAAATTAGATGTGTATTATACCGATATGGATGGAGATGAAATCTCCCCATCAAATTTGGAGCAAGGAACTGACTTCATTGCCGTTGTGAAAGTTTCGAATATCAGTAGTCTCTTGAATTTAAGACATCTAGCTTTGACTCATATTTTCCCTTCAGGATGGGAGTTTTTCAATACTCGCTTATTCTCCGGTGATGGTGAATCTTCAGTGATTGCTACGAATTTTACATATCAAGATATACGTGATGATAGGGTTTTAACCTACTTTGATTTGCCTCGAGGTACATATAAGATTTTTAGGTTTAGATTACAAGCAGCATATAAAGGAAATTATATTCTTCCCGCTGTGCAATGTGAAGCAATGTATGACTTGAATACTTATGCACGTACAGAAGCATCTAGAGTTGAGGTTGAGTAGTTTGAAAGAAGAAAAATGAAAAGAAAGATAAAACAAGTAATGTTTGTTTTATTAGGTATAGGTCTCTTGGGATATGTTTTTTGTCTCCCAAGAGACCTCTTTACCACACCATACTCTACAGTTATTGTTGATAGAGAGGGAGAGCTGTTAGGGGCACGAACTGCCTCAGATCAACAGTGGAGATTCCCTCCACAAGATGAAATCCCCGATAAATTCAAAGAAGCTCTCATTGCTTTTGAAGACCAATATTTCTATTACCATTGGGGGGTGAATCCCGTGTCCATATTAAGAGCTATTACACAAAATATAAGGCAAAAAAGAGTAGTGAGTGGGGGAAGTACCCTAACGATGCAAGTCATCAGACTTTCAAGAAATCAACCACGTACAGTTAAAGAGAAAATTATTGAAGCCATTTTAGCTACTCGATTAGAGTTTCGCTACTCTAAAAATAAAATTCTGGCATTGTATGCTTCTCATGCACCCTTTGGTGGAAATGTAGTGGGGATTAGTGCCGCTTCTTGGCGTTATTTTGGACACGCTGCTCATGATCTTTCCTGGGCAGAAGCAGCTACTTTGGCTGTCCTTCCCAACGCTCCAGCCTTAATTCATTTATCCAGAAGTAGAGATCAATTGTTGATTAAAAGGAATAATTTACTTCTAAAATTAAAAGAGAAAGGTAAAATAGATGAAGAAACTTATGAATTGGCATTGTCGGAACCGTTACCCGGTCAACCTTTAGCATTACCACAAATAGCTCCTTATTTTGTAGACAAATGTTATAAGAAGAACCCCGGAAAACGTATACATTCTACTTTGAGCAGACCCCTCCAGGAACAGGTTGAGGAAGTAGTTAGTCGATGGAATGAACAATTTCGGAAAAATGATATTCGTCATTTATCGACTATTATTGTAGATATAGAAACTAATGAAGTTTTGAGTTATTGTGGTAATATGGGATATGAGGAGAAAGGTTTGGGTAATCAAGTGGATGTTTTGCAAGCCCCAAGGAGTACAGGCAGTATACTTAAACCCTTTCTTTATGTTGCAGCCTTAGACGAAGGATTGATTCTTCCACATACTCTGTTGCCGGATATTCCTGTGAACTTTAGTGGTTTTTCTCCTCAAAACTTTAATCTTCAGTTTGAGGGTGCAGCCCCTGCCTCCGAAGCCATTATCCGTTCTTTAAATGTACCTTGTGTGGATTTGTTAAAACAGTATAGTGTGCCAAAATTCTATACCTTATTGAAGAATATGGGGTTAACTACACTGACTAAGCCTTCTTCTTACTATGGCCTCTCGTTAATTTTAGGTGGATCTGAGGCTACTCTATATGAGGTTACTCAAGCATACTCCAATATGGCTCGTACACTTTTAGAACTACCAAACTCGAATTTAATTGAAGAAATGGGAAAAGAGAAGGAACAAACAGCAAAAGACGCTAATTACAGTAGGGGAGCGGTGTGGCAACTCTTTGAGAGTATCAAAAATGTTTATCGTCCGGAAGAAATAGATTGGAAAAACTTAATATCTATGCAGAATATAGCTTGGAAAACGGGTACTAGTTACGGCTTTCGTGATGCATGGGCTGTTGGAGTAACACCCAAGTATGCCATAGGGGTCTGGGTGGGGAATGCAACTGGAGAGGGCAAACCCGAATTGGTTGGTACCCGAACAGCAGCACCTGTGTTGTTCGATTTGTTTAATTTACTTCCTTCGTCCAAATGGTTCGATCCTCCTGCTGGAGAATTAGTCGATGCAGAAGTCTGTTCCTCTTCGGGGCACTTAAAGAGCCGATTTTGTGACCACACACTTGCAGCACACATTTTACCTCAGGGATTACGAACGGCACCGTGTCCTTATCACAAACAGATTTCGGTAACTCTGGATGAGAAATTTAGGGTTAGAAAGGAGTGTATGGATAGTGAACCTATAAAACAAATGAGTTGGTTTATTTTACCTCCTGCATGGGCTTGGTTTTATAAACAACATCATCCGGAATATAAAGCATTACCACCCTTAATGGAGGGTTGTAGTGAATCTTTGTTGCAGCCCATGACATTTATCTATTCTCAGCCCCAAACGCGTGTATCGCTGCCTAAACAGATGGATGGTAGTCCGGGGACTATTACTTTTGAGTTGGCACATTCCAACCCTAAAGCCATAGTTTATTGGCATTTAGATGATTCTTTTTTAGCCGAGACCAAACATTTTCACAATTTAACTCTGACTCCTGAAAAAGGAAAACATTCTCTTACGGTTGTTGATGACTCCGGAACCACATTATCTACAGTGTTTTATGTAGAATAAACTATATAAAAGAACTTTATTCTATGTTTTATCCCTGTTTATTAGGGAGAAGAGGGCTAAATATGTAAAAATGAGGAATAAAACAGGTTATTCTTTTTTTTTATTATATCTTTGCATTACAATTTTGGGAAAAACAAAATGAGAATTAAAGAAGTTTTGAATGCCCTTGAGAAGTTCGCACCTCTGCCTTTGCAAGACGGGTTTGATAATGCCGGTTTGCAAATTGGATTGACAGAAGTGGAAGTTACAGGGGCTTTGTTATGTTTAGACGTTACTGAAGCTATTATTGATGAAGCTATTGATTTAGGTTACAACTTAATTATAGCACATCATCCTTTATTATTTAAAGGGTATAAATCTATAACAGGAAAAGATTATGTGGAGCGCTGCATATTAAAAGCAATAAAAAATGATATTGTTATCTATGCTTCTCACACAAATCTAGATAACGCACCTCAGGGTGTGAACTACAAAATTGCTTCTATTCTTGAATTAGAAGAAGTATCCATACTTTCAGCTAAAGAAGAATCACTCTCTAAATTAGTTACATTTGTTCCGGTAGAACACGCAGAAAAAGTTCGAACTGCTCTTTTCAATGCCGGCTGTGGCAGCATAGGTAAATATGATGAGTGTAGCTATAATATAGAAGGTGAGGGGAGCTTCAGAGCAAATGAAGAAGCCCATCCTTTTGTGGGTGAAAAAGGTGAGTTGCACTTTGAAAAAGAGATTCGCATTGAAACTGTTGTTCCTAATTATAGAATTAATAACACCATTCAGTCGTTATTACAAGCTCACCCATACGAAGAGGTAGCTTATGACATCTACCCTTTGAAAAATCAATGGAATCAAGTTGGATCTGGCGTTATTGGTAAGCTCAAACAACCTACTTCAGCATTGGATTTTTTAGAGTTAATCAAAAATAAATTCCAAGTGGGTTGTGTCTTGCATAATTGTAGTCAAGATCGTATGGTGCAAAAGGTGGCTCTTTGTGGAGGTGCAGGGTCTTTCCTCATTCCTCAAGCCCAGAGATTAGGAGCCGATTTATTTATAACCGGAGAGATTAAATATCACGATTATTTTGGGTATGAAAAAGAAATGATATTAGCTGCCATAGGACATTATGAAAGTGAACAATACACCAGTGATTTACTTTTGGATTATCTAGCTGAAAAATTCCCATCATTAAACAAGAAAATTAGTACAATAAATACAAATCCCATTAAATACTTATAAGTAATATGAGCAAAAAAAAGGAGTTAACTGTAGAAGAAAGATTAGATGCGCTCTATCAATTACAAACCACATTATCTAAAATAGATGATATAAAAATTTTACGTGGTGAACTACCTCTTGAAGTTCAAGATTTAGAAGATGAAATTGCAGGATTAGAAACCCGTATTAGCAATAATAAAGAGGAAATTGAAGCCATTAAAAAAACTGTAGCGGCTAAGAAAATCAAAATTGAAGAAGCTGAGGCTTCTATCGAGAAATACAAGAATCAGCTTGAAAATGTTCGTAACAATAAAGAGTATGACATTTTATCTAAAGATATGGAGTATCAAAACTTAAACATTGAACTCTATAAGAAAAATATCAAAGACTTTACTGATGAATCAAAAGCTAAAACTGAGGAATTAGATAAAAACAAAAACGAACTTGACGAGAGAAAGAAAGAGTTTGAGATTAAGAAAAACGAATTAGGCGAAATCATTACTGAAACTAAGCAAGACGAAGAAAAGCTTAGAGAACAAGCAAAAAAACTTGAAGATAAAATTGAACTACGCTTATTACAATCGTACAAACGTATTCGTAAAAACTCTCGTAACGGACTAGGTATTGTTTATGTACAACGTGATGCTTGTGGAGGTTGTTTTAACAAAATTCCACCACAAAGACAATTGGATATACGTTCTCGTAAGAAAATTATTGTTTGCGAATATTGTGGACGTATTTTGATTGACCCGGAATTAGCAGGTGTTGACATGAAAGAGGCACAAGAGGATACTAAAAAGAAAAGAACAACACGCAAGAAAAAGGCGTAAATCTTACTGATAATATATTTAAAAGCCATTGACTAGATTAAAGTCAATGGCTTTATTGTTTCATACTTCTTGAACATTTTGTATTACTTAATGTAATTCATTTTTTTAAAAAACAGAAAACAAACTAGGTCTACAAGAATTGGCTATTGAGCAGTTTACATTCAAAAAGGATAAGGAGGAAACTCATAATAGCCCTCTGCCTTTTTAGCCACGTAGTGCCAGA